>JBOHSV010000315.1:0-1732 GCA_050921735.1 Gemmatimonadales bacterium
CCGCAGGCGCGGCAGCGTTGCGGCAGCGGCCGCGGCGGGTTCACGCCGACTCCGCTCCGCTCAGCCGGGCGCGGCCGATGGCCGCCGCCTCGTCCGCCTCGATCGGGTAGCAGTGCTCCGGGGCCGGAAACGTCCCCGCGCGGACCTCCTCGGCATACTGCCGGAAGGCCGCTTCGACGTCCCGGCCGAGCGCGGCGTAGGGTTTCACGAACCGCGGCGCGATCTCGCCGACGAAGTTGCCCAGGAGGTCGTGCGAGATGACGAGCTGGCCGTCGACGTGCGGCCCGGCGCCGATTCCGTACACCGGCACCGCGACGCGCTCCCGCACGAACGCCGCCGTCTCGGCCGGCACCGCTTCGAGCAGCACGGCGAACGCTCCCGCCTCCTCGAGGGCCGCGGCGTCCCGGGTGAGCCGCTCCGCCGCCGCGAGCGTCTTGCCTTGCACCCGGTAGCCGCCCAGCTGGCCCAGGTTCTGCGGCGTGAGCCCGAGGTGGCCCATGACGGCGATGCCGGCGTCGGCCATGGCGCGCACGCGCGGCGCGACGCGCACGCCGCCCTCGCACTTCACGGCATCGCACCCCGCGGCGACGAACGCGCCCGCGTTGCGCACCGCCGCCTCGTCGGACGGCTGGTACGACAGAAACGGCAGATCGCCCACCACGAAGGCCCGCCGCGCCGCGCGGGTCACCGCGCGCGCGAACACCAGCATCTCCTCCATCCCGATCCCCAGCGTGTTCGGCAGGCCCAGCATGGTCATCGCCGCCGAGTCGCCCACCAGGATCATGTCCACGCCAGCCCGGTCGGCGAAGGTGGCGGTGGGGTAGTCGTAGGCCGTGACGAAGACGGCCTTCTGGCCGCGCGCCTTGAAGGCGGCGAGCGTCGCCGTCGTCACCTTGCGACCGGGGTTCATGGGAGCCTCCTCAGGTCACGGGATCGGTCGCGCATTGTCCCAGGCGACCCAGCGCTGCGGCGATGACGTCGGCCGGCGCCGCGAACGACAGGCGGAGATGCCCCGCGCCCCGCGGGCCGAACCCCGTCCCCGGGAGCAGCGCGACGCCGTAGTCCTGGAGCGCGCGGGCGGCGAACGCGTCGGTATCGAGTCCGCTCCGCTCGAGCACCGCCCGAACGTCCGGGAAGGTGTACAACGCGCCCGGCGGCGGGGCGCAGGTGATGCCCGGAATCGCGTTCAGCCCGGCGACGAGCTGGTCCCGCCGCGCGCGCAGGGTCGCCACGAACGCGCGCTGCCCGTCCTGCGGGCCCGTCAGCGCCGCGAGCCCCGCCAGCTGCACGAAGGCCGGCGTGCAGGTCGTCGTGTTCACGATCAACGCCGTGACGGCCTCGGCGAGCGCGGGCGGCAGGACCCCGTAGCCCAGGCGCCAGCCCGTCATCGCGTAGGCCTTCGAGAACCCGTCCACCAGCACGGTGCGCGCGCGGAGGTCCGGCCAGGCGGCGATCGCGGCCGCCCCGCCGTCGTAGCACAGGCGGGAGTAGACCTCGTCCGAGATCACGATCAGGTCGTGCCGCAGGGCGAGCGCCGCCACCGCCTCCAGCTCCGCCGCGCCCGCCACGCCGCCCGTCGGATTGTGCGGCGCATTCAGGACCAGGACGCGGGTGCGCGCGGTGATCCGCTCGGCGATCGCGGCGGCCGAGAGGCCGAACGCGCGCGTGCGGTCCAGCGCATACGTGACGGGTCGCGCGCCGCCGAACCGCGCCACCGAGGCGTAGATCGGGA
>JBOHSV010000316.1:0-3437 GCA_050921735.1 Gemmatimonadales bacterium
CCCTCCGGCCACGCGCGACTGCCCAGCCACCAGCTCGCGGGCACGACCGGGATCTTCCAGCGCTCGACGGTGGCGGTGAGGTCCACGTTGGCCACGCCGCCGGCGTCCCTCGGGTCGCTCGACGCCCGGGGCTCGAAGCGATCCGGCGGCACGGCCTCCCACAGGACCACGGGGCGGCCGCCGAGCGCGACGCTGGCCTGACGCAGGATCTCCCGCGCCGCAGGGTTGTCACGGTGTGGTGCGCCCAAAGCCCTCCCTTCCGCGCGAGGCACGCGCGGCTCGGTCTCAGGTGCGGGGCGCGCCCTAGGTTGCGCGCGCCCGTCCCGGCCGTCAAGTAACCAATTCCCTCCGCCGGGGGTATGTTTGAGCCGTGGACCCGAACCCCGAGGAGGTCGGCCATGTGGCGTCTTATTGTATGCGGTATTGGATTCGCGATTGCGTTCGCCGCCTGCGGCGGTGACGGGGGCGGCGAGCCCCAGCCGACGGTCGCGCTCGCCAAGGCTACCCCCAGCGGCGACGGCCAGACCGACACGGTGCTCGCGACGCTCCTCGTCCCCTTGCGTGTCCGCGTCACCCGCGACGGCGTGCCCGAGCCGGGCGCCACGGTGACCTGGTCGGTGCCCAGCGGGCAGGGGTCCGTTTCCCCCACGAGCACCACGACCAATGCGGACGGCGTCGCGCAGACGAACCGAACCCTCGGCTCGACCGCCGGCTCGCAGACGGCCCAGGCGGCCGCCTCGGGAGCCTCGGGCTCGCCGCAGACGTTCACGGCGACGGCGCAGGCCGGGAACCTCGCCCAGCTCGAGAAGACGGCGGGAGACGGCGGTTCGGCGAACCCGGGCGCCAGCGTGACGTACACGGTCACCGCGGAAGATGGGCACGGCAACCCGAAATCCGGGGTGACGATCGACTGGGCCGTCGCGAGCGGCGGCGGGACGATCACCCCGACACAAAACGCCACCGGGGGGAGCGGGACGGCAAGCGCCACGCGGACCCTCTCTGACACCGAGGGCGAGCACACGGCTACCGCGACCGCGGACGCCATTCCGGCGACGGTGATGTTCACCACGACGGCGGCCGCGGCGCCGCCGGCGATCGGCGTCACGGTGGCCAACCCCTACCAGTTCGAGCCCTCGAGCGTCACGGTGTCCGCGAGCGGCCAGGTGACCTGGTCGTGGGAAGGGGGCGTGATCCACAACGTCACGTTCCGAACGACGGGCTCGCCACAGAATTGTCCCAATACAGACGTTGCGGGCGCGACCTGCCCCCGGACGTTCCCCACGGCCGGGACGTACAACTACGTGTGCACGATCCACGAGAACCTGGGGATGACGGGGAGTGTGACCGTGCAATAAGAGTACCGGGGGGACCTGGCGGCGTCCGAGCGGATCTGACGCCTCTCAGGTCCCCTCCTCATTGACACGGTTCTGGGCGCGGCGTACCGTCTCGTGTCCCGAACCCGCAAGGTCCGCCGCATGACCACGCCGCCCGAACCGCGCCCCTCCACCGGGCGCTCGTCGTTCGCGATCGCGATGAAGGACTACACGTTCATCCGGCCGAGCATCGCCGTGTCCATCGGCGCCGCCACCCTCCTGGCCGCGCTGGTGATTGGGGTGGTGCTGATCCAGTCGTTGGGCCGCGCGGCGGAGATGGTGCGGCGCGGCGGGCAGACGGCGGCCACGCTGCACAGCTACAACGCCGCGCTGGAGGTGTGGAGCGTGATGGCGGCGCGCGGCGATCCGCGGTTGGAGCGCCCCGAGGCCAAGGAGCTGCGCGACTCGATCCGCGCCGCGCTGACCGTGCGGTTTCGCGAGCTGCGGGCCGAGCTGACCCACCCGATGGACCGCGACCTGGTCGAGACGGTGATCCAGAGCCTGCGCGAGCGCGAGGTGGGGCTCACGGCGGAGGCCCGGGAGGCCATGATCGTGCTGCTGGCGCGGCAGGACGAGGCGTTGTTCGGGGCCGCCGAGGACGCCCAGGAGGCGGTGCTCTACGTCTCGTTCCTGCTGGCGCTCACGGCCGTGGCCGCGGGGCTCATGATCGTGCCGATGGCGTGGCTGTACATCCGGCACAAGCGGAGCGGAGCCTGATTGACAGCCGCGAGAGCGCGTTTCAGTATATCTACAGCCGCGCGTGCTTGATCGGGGCCTTCCGGGGGTGGCACATGATTCCAGCATCATCGAGACGGGTTCTTTGGGCGTCGTGGGCGGTACTCGCCGCCACGGCGGGTTCACTCCACGCCCAGGCGGTGGGCCGCGTCCAGGGCATCGTCCTGGACGCGAACACATTGCGCCCGCTCCGGAGCGCCGTCCTCACGATTCCCGGCACCGGTCGGGGTGCCGTGACGGATGCGGCCGGGGCATTCGTCCTCGGCGATCTGCCGCTCGGCGAGGTCGTTCTGCGGGCGGCGATGATCGGATTCACGCCCTCAGAGCAGCGCATCACGCTCTCCGCCGGAGAGGCGGCGCGGGTGGAGTTCCGGCTCCAGCCCACCGCCGTCGAGCTGGACCAGGTGGTCGTGACGGGCACCCCCGGACCGGTGAGCAAGCGGACGCTGGGGAACGCGATCACGACCATCAACGCGGCGGAGATCGCGGGGCAGACCGCGATCAGCAACGTGGTCGAGCTGCTCCAGGCGAAGGCGCCCGGCGTGCAGATCCTGCCGAACGCGGGCACGCCGGGTACGCGGACCGACATCCGTATCCGTGGCGCGAGCTCGCTCACCGACTACGCACCCGTGATCTACGTTGACGGCCTGCGGTTCAACACGGAGAACCTCGGCACCTTCACGCCGTCCGGCGCAGGGACGACGTCGTTCCGCGGACAGCAGACATCCGCGTTGGATCTGATCAACCCCGCCGACATCGAGTCGATCGAGATCATCAAGGGTCCCGCGGCCGCGACGCTCTACGGCGCCGAGGCGGCCAACGGCGTCATTCAGATCATCACCAAGAAGGGCGCCCGCGGGTCGCAGCCGATGCGGTTCCAGGCGCGGGTCGAGCAGGCCGCGAACGAGTGGGCGCTCCCGATCCCCGACAACCACACCGTGTGCGACGCGGCGAAGATCGCCGCCAGGGACGGCGCCGGCAACCCGGTCTGGCCGGGATGCCAGGGCGTGACCCCGGGCGCGCTGCTGGTCGACAACCCGTTGCGGCGCGACCCCCTGGCGCTTCGTACCGGTAACGTGCGGCGGCTTTCGGTCTCCGCGATCGGCGGGAGCGAGAGCTTCTCGTATTACGTCGCCGGGACCAGCGATCGGGAAGAGGGCATCTTTTACAACAGCTTCAACGATCGGAACTCCTTGCGCGCGAACTTCACCGTCGCGCCGAGCGCGAAGCTGGACTTCCAGATCAACGCCAGCTACGTCCAGGGCGAGCTCGGGCTCCCGGTGGGCGACGAGGCCGCGCAAGGAATGTTGCTCAGCGCCGCCCGCGGGC
>JBOHSV010000317.1:0-2115 GCA_050921735.1 Gemmatimonadales bacterium
GCACGATGGCGGGGCGGCCGTGCACGTCGTGCGCCGGCAGCGTGGCGGTGAGCAGCCGCGCCACCAGCTCGCGCATCTCGTCCGGCGACAGCCGCTGCCCCGCCTTGACGGCCGCGTGGCACGCGAAGGTCGCGGCGAACCGCTCCACCCGGTTCGCCCAGCCGCCGAACCGGCCGCCCGCGAGGTCGGCCACCAGCTCGCGCAGGCATTGGGCCGCGTCGAACCGGGGGTGGGGGTTGGGCGCCGTGGACACCATCACAGTGCGGCCCGAGAGCGGTTCGAGCTCGAACCCCACCCGTCCGAGCAGCTCGCGATGCGCCTCCACGGCCTCGAGCTCCGCCGCCGACAGCTCGAGCGTGAGGGGCAGGAGCAGCCGCTGGGCGGGCGCGCCGTCCCCCGTGAGCTGCCGCATCACCGTCTCGTACAGCACGCGCTCGTGGGCCGAGTGCTGATCTACGATGGCGACGCCCGAGTCGGTGGGAAACAGAATGTAGGTGTCGAACACCTGGAGCAGCGACGGCGCGCGCAGCGGGGGCTCCGCGCCCGGGGCGAACAGCTCGAGCGCGACCCCTTCGGGCAGGGTCACCCCCAGGCCCTCCCAAATGCCGCCACCCCCCAGCGGCGCGGCCGCGTTGAGCGGCGCGAGCGCCGCCCGCACCGCCTGCTCCACCACCCGCTCGACCGCGAAATTGTCGCGAAACCGCACCTCGAGCTTGGCCGGGTGCACGTTGACGTCCACCCGGTCGCCCGGAAGGTCGAGGAACACCAGGATGGACGGCCGATCGCCGGGACGGATGGTCGACCGGTAGCCCGCTTCCGCCGCCCGCACGAGAAACGGGTCGCGGATCGGGCGCCCGCGCACGAACACGTGCGCCCGCCGCCCCGCGGGCTTGGCCTGCGCGGGCCGCTGCACGAACCCCGCCACCTCCAGCGGGCCCGCGCGGTGCGATATGGGGAGCAGCGTTTCCGCGAGCTCGCGGCCCCACAATCCGTGGACCCTCTCGATTTGCCGGTCGGTCCGCGGCACGTCGAGCAGGATGCGCCCGTCACTCGCCAGGTGGAAGCTCACGTCCGGCCGGGCGAGGGCCAGCAGGGTCACCGTCTCGCCCACCGCCCGCGTCTCGCTGGCCGCCGCGCGAAGAAACTTGCGCCGAGCGGGGGTGTTGAAGAACAGCGCCCGCACCGTGACCGTCGTGCCGCGCTGGCGGGCGGCGGCATCCACGCTCTCGCTCTTCCCGCCCACGGCGCGGAGCCGCGTGCCGCTCACGCCGTCGGCCGACGTCTCGAGCTCGAATCGGGACACCGAGGCGATGGCAGGCAGCGCCTCGCCGCGGAACCCGAAGCTCCCCACGCCGATCAAGTCCTCGGTGTCCCGGATCTTGCTGGTCGCATGGCGCTCGACGGCGAGGCGGGCGTCCTGTCGCGTCATTCCCTCGCCGTCGTCGCTCACGCGGATCAGGGTCTTGCCCCCGTCCTCGATCTCGATGCGAACGACGGTGGCGCCGGCGTCGAGCGCGTTTTCCACCAGCTCCTTGACCACCGACGCGGGCCGCTCCACGACCTCCCCCGCCGCGATCTGGTCCGCGACGCGGGACGGCAGGACGGCGATCTTGCCGCTCACAACCGCGAGACGCCGGCCGCGAGCACCCATCCGTGGACGCCGTCGGCGCGCCGCACCTCGACCCAACCGCCGTACGGCCGCCCCAGCAGCACCGCGGTGCCGCCCGGCAGGGTCGCGTGGGCCCGCGCCGTGCCGTAGGGCGCCCCGCGCACGGGCGTATCCGCGTGCAGCACGACCGCCACAGGGCGCGCGCGCCGGCGCCCCTCGAGCCATCCCGGCAGCGCCGTCCCGGCCGTGAGGAGCGCCAGCGTGGCGAGGACCGCGCGGCTGCGCCGCGCCAGCACGCCGAGCCACAGCAACACCCAGCACGCCGCCGCCGCGAGCGCCCATTCGCCGGGTGTCGCGGGCCCCACGGCGAGCAGCGCATCGCTCGTGCCGTCCGGCGGCGGGAGCAGCTCGCGCGCCCGGCGCACCAGTCCGAGGCGCGGCGCGAGCCGGGCGGCGCGCGTCCACGCCGCGATGGCCTTGCCGTCCGCGCCGGCGCGATAGAGCGT
>JBOHSV010000318.1:0-11103 GCA_050921735.1 Gemmatimonadales bacterium
CCCGGAGCGCGTCGCGTGGGCCTGGGCGGCGAACGGCTTCGCGTCGGTGGTGGCGGCGCCGCTCGGGGCCCTGGTCGTCGTGGAGCTCGGCTCCCCCGCACTGCTGCTCGGGGCGGCGGGGGCGTACGGGGTGGCGGCGCTGGTAACCGCACCGATTAACGTTATCTGCGCACCGGAGGACGACCCGTGACCCGACCTGCTCCCGACCTCTCCGCCCAGGACTTCCGCGCGCTGCTCGATCGGGCCGCCGACATCGCGGCCGCGCACTGGGCGCGGCTCCCCGAAATGCGCGCGTACACGCGGCCGCCGATCGAGGCGGTGGACGACATCCGCGGCGAAGGCCTGCCGGCCGCCGGCCGGCCGTGGGCCGAGATCCTGGACCGGATTCTGCGGCACGTGGTGCCGTATCCGCTGGGGATCGGCCAGCGGCGCTGGTGGGGGTTCATCAACGCGTCGCCGCACCCCGTCGGGATCGCGGCGGAACTGATCGCCACCACCCTGAACAACAACTGCGCGGGCACGAGTCAGCTCGCGGTCCACGTCGAGCTGAAGGTGATCGAATGGATCGGGAAGCTGCTCGGCCTGCCGGCGGGCACCGGCGGTCTGCTGGTGAGCGGCGGGTCGATGGCGAACCTGGTGGGCCTCGCGGCGGCGCGGGAAGCGAAGGCGCCGGGCACCCGCCGGCAGGGACTGCGGGCCCACGCCCGGCCGCTCGCGGTCTACGCCTCCACCGAAGCGCATTCCTGCATCCGGCGCGCGGTCGAGCTGCTCGGCATCGGGACCGACGGCCTGCGGCTGGTGCCCGTGGACCGGGAGCTGCGCATGGATCCCGACGCGCTCGACGCGATGATCGCCGGCGACCGGCGCGCGGGGCTCGAGCCGATCTGCGTCGTCGCCACCGCGGGGACGGTGAACACGGGCGTGGTGGATCCGCTGGCGCGCATCGCCGACGTGGCCCGGGCGCAGGGGCTCTGGCTCCACGTGGACGGCGCGTACGGGGCGGTGGGCGCCGCGCTCCCCGAGCTGGCGCCGCGCTACCGCCGGCTGGAGCGGGCCGACTCGGTGGCGGTCGATCCGCACAAGTGGCTGTACGTGCCGTACGAGTGCGGGGCCACGCTGGTGCGCGATCCCGCGGCGCTCCGGGCGATGTTCGCGGTGCGGCCCGACTATCTGGCGCTGACCGAGGACGGCTACCTCGAGGGGCCGGTCTGGCTCTCCGACCTCGGCCCCCAGCTGTCGCGCGAGTTCCGCGCGCTCAAGGCCTGGGCGGTGGTGCAGGCGGTGGGCGCCGACGGGTTTCGGGCCCTCTGGCGGAACGACATCGCCGTCGCCAGGGAGATCACGCGACTCGCGGCGGGGCACCCGCGGCTCGAGCCGGCCGCCGCGTCCGACCTCAGCTGCTTCGCGTTGCGCTTCAAGCCGCGGAGCACCGCGAGCGACCCGTTCAACCGGCGCCTGCTGGACCGCATCCACCGCGACGGCCGGATGTTCATCACCGGCACCGTGCTGGACGGCCGCTTCGCCCTGCGCGGCTGCGTCACCAACTACCGCTCGACGCTGGCGGACGCGCGGGTGTGTGTGGAGACGGTGGTGGAGCTCGGCGAGCGGCTGGAGCGGGAGCCGGCGCCCGGCCTCAGGCGGGGGTGAAGCGGTCGAGGAACAGGCGCTCCTCGGCCGTGAGCGAGCCGACTCCGCCGTCGTCGATCTTCGCCATGACGCGGTCGAACTCCTCGCGGTTGACGGGGTGGAGCGCTTCCCGGTTGATGCTCTTCCAGCGCCCCACAACGTTCGCCGCCGCCGCCTTGGGGGCGGCCTTGGCGCGCGCGCGGAACCGGGCGGCGGGCGACAGCCGCTCCGCCGCCAGCAGATAGACCAGGCCGCCGGCGAACCCGCCGAGGTGGGCGAAATGCGCCACGCCGGGTTGCCCCCATCCGGCGCCGCCGAACAGGGCCAGCAGCGTCATGCCGATGACGAGCAGCCAGGCTTCGACGGGAATGATGCCCCAGATCAGGACCTGCACCCGGGGCCAGTAGCGGGCGAAGCCCAACATCACGCCGTACACGGCGCCGGACGCGCCGACGATGCGGACGGCCGGCGTGGCGAACGAGAATAACGCGCCCACGAGTCCGCTCACGAAGTAGAGACCCAGGAAGCGGCGGCCGCCCAGCCGCAGCTCGAGCATCGGCCCGAAGAAGTAGAGCGCCAGCATATTGAAGAGCAGATGCCAGAGGTTGGCGTGGAGGAACATGTACGTCACGATCGTCCAGGGCTGGTGCGGCGCGAAGCGTGGCGAAAACCCCAGCCAGTCGCTCGCGGCGGGGAATCGCATGCTGACCAGGAACATGGCGACGTTCGCGACGACGAGCCGCAGCACCCAGGGCGTCATGCCCCACATGCTAGCCCCTCGGGGAGGAAGCCGGTAGGCGTGCTGCGCGTCACCTACCAGCTGGCCTGCGCCCCCGGCGAGGATCCGGCCGCCAAGGCGCGCGACGTCGCGTTGGAGCAGACGGCCGAGTTGCCGGCATCGGCGCTGCCGGCCGAGGCGCCGGTGGTGGGGCACGTCGAGGCGCTGGAAGCCGCCGGCGGCGGCCGCTGGCGCGCCGTGATCGCGTACCGCCCCGAGATCGTCGGCGCCGACCTCAGCCAGCTGCTCAACGTGCTGTTCGGCAACGTCTCCCTGAAATCGGGCATTCTCGTGACCGGGGTCGAGATCCCGCGGGAGCTGCTGGCTCGCTACGGGGGACCCGCGCTCGGGATCGACGGCGTGCGGGCGCTGTGCGGCGCCCAGCGGCGGCCGATCCTGTGCACGGCGATCAAGCCGATCGGGCTGCCGGCGGCCGGGCTCGCCGAGCTGGCGCTGCGGTTCGCGCGCGCGGGCATGGACATCATCAAGGACGACCACGGGCTCGCGAACCAGGCGTCGGCGCCGTTCGCCGAGCGCGTGGCGCGCTGCCAGGAGGCGGTCGCGCAAGCCAACCAGGCCACCGGGGGGCGGAGTCTCTATTTCCCCAACGTCACGGCGGGCCCGGCGGAGCTGCGCGTGCGGGTGGAGACGGCCCGGGCCGCGGGCTGCCAGGGCGTCATGGTGAGCCCGATGCTCACGGGTCTGGAGACGATCCGCGAGCTCGCGGCGACCTCCGGGCTCGCGATCCTCGCCCACCCCTCCATGACCGGCGCGTTCTTCCGGCCCGATCACGGCGTGCGGCCCGACGTGCTCCTGGGACGCCTGTTCCGGCTGGCGGGAGCGGATGGCGTGATCTATCCCAACCCGGGCGGGCGCTTTCCGTGGGATGAGGCGACGTGCCGCGCCGTCAACGACCGGCTGCGGGAGCCGTGGGACGGCGTGCGCCGGGCGTTCCCCGTGCCGGGGGGCGGCGTGGACGCCGCGCGCGTGCCCGAGTGGGTGGAGCGCTACGGCCCGGACACCATCTTTCTCGTCGGCAGCAGCCTGTACGCGCAGGGCGACGTCGAGCGCGCGGCGGCACGGCTGGTCGGCGTGGTGAGGCGCTATGGCCCGTGAACGGTCGAAGGTGCTGAAAGCGAGCGGCTTCCGGTGGGAGGCCGTCGAGCTGCGCGCATACAAGGCGGCGGACGCGGCGCCCTTCAAGGACGTGACCCGCCAGACCCTGCTGGGTGAGGGGCCCGGCGAGGCGCCGCTGAGCTTCCTGACGCGGTATTTCGAAGTGCAGCCGGGCGGCTATTCGACGCTCGAGCGGCACCGGCACCCGCACGCCGTCGTCGTGCTGCGGGGGCGCGGCCGCGTCGTCCTGGGCGACCGGACGTTCGACCTCGCCCCCCACGACTGCGTCTACGTCGCGCCCGGCCGGCCGCACCAGTTCCAGGCCACGGGCTCCGAGCCGCTCGGGTTCCTGTGCATGGTGGACCGCGAGCGCGACCGGCCGACGGCTATCTCGCGCCCAGCGCCTGCGCCGCCTTCTCCACGTCCCCCGGCTTCACCCAGAGGAGCGCGCCGAACCGGCCACCGCCGGAGCACACGGCGTCCACGGCGGTCACGTTGATCCGCGCGCTGGCCAGTTTGCCGAGGACCTCGGCCAGGGCGCCCGCGCGGTCCTGCCCGTCGATCAGGAACACGGTCTTCTTGGCGCTCAGCGTCACGCCCGCTTTGCGGGCCGGGTCGTCGAGCCTGGCCGGGTCCGCGGCCACGAAGTCGAGCTGGGACTTGCCGCCGCCCACCGGGAACGCATGGAAGGCCAGCAGGCTCAACCCCGCCTGCCTCAGGGCGTCGAGCACGCGGGCACCCTCGCCTGCCTTGTCGTCCACGGTGGCGTAACAGTACTCCGCCTTCTTGATGGTGTCGGCCATGGGGCACCTCCCGGTTCGCGGCGACTCCTGTATGATAGTGACGTGCGTACGGCGGTTACCTTCAACCTGCGGAGGTCGGCGGCGATGGGTAAGGGGGACAAGCGGACGGGACGGGGCAAGATCTACCGGGGCACCCACGGCAACACCCGCCCCAAGGCGAGCAAGATCCGGAAGAAGCGGAAACTGGCGAAGCAGCAGCCTCCGCCCGCTACGCCTTGAGCCGGTCGAGAAACAGCTTCCGCGCCCTGGCCACCTTGGGCGCGACCACCGCGCGGCAGTACGCCTTGTCGGGGTTGCGCGTGAAATAATCCCTGTGGTAGTCCTCGGCCGGGTAGAATGCGGCGAGCGGCGCGACCTCGGTGACGATCTGGTCGTCCCACACGTGCTCCGCCGTGAGCTCGCGGATCACTTCCTCGGCCGCGGCCCGCTGCTCCGGCGAGTGGTAGAAGATCGCCGAGCGGTACTGGGTCCCGACGTCCGGCCCCTGGCGGTTGAGCGTCGTGGGGTCGTGAATGGTGAAGCACACCCGCAGCAGGTCCTTGAACGAGATGACGTCGGGATCGAACGTGATCTGCACGACTTCGGCGTGGCCGGTGGTGCCGGTGCACACGGCCTCGTAGGAGGGGTTCGGCGCCGTGCCGCCCGCGTACCCCGAGGCGGCGCGCTCGACGCCCTTGAGCTGCTGGAAGACTGCTTCGAGGCACCAGAAGCAGCCACCGGCGAGGGTCGCGACTTCACGTCGGGCCATGGGCCTCGAATCTACACAGTTGAAGGGCGAGTGGCGGCCCTCAGAGCCAGCGCCGCACCCGCCGCCGGTACTCCTCGTACCGCTCGCCGAACGTGGCCTCGAGGTACCGCTCCTCGCGCGGGATCACCACGCGGTCGATCAGCAGCACGGGTATCGGGAGCAAGAACACGGGCCAGACCGAGTTCACCATCAGCGCCAGGCCCGCATAGAGCACCGTCAGGCCCAGGTATAGCGGATTCCGGCTGACGGCGTAGGGGCCAGTGGTGACGAGCGCCTTCGCGGGCCGATCGGGACGGATGGTGGCCCCGGCCCGGACGAGCGTGGCCGCCGCCCAGACGAACAGAGCCGCCCACACCGCCACCAGGCCCACCCCGACGCGCTCAAGCCAGACGGGCTCCCCGCGGGTGATCGCGAGGGGGACTCCGCGGCCGAGCAGCCACCCGCCGAAAAACGGAATCGCATAGAGCAGGGGCGGCGGAAACCAGATCCCCGGCCCGCGCTCCGGCGCCGTCAGCGGTTCGTGTCCCACCAGTGCGCGAGGAGCAGGGTGAAGAGCGGCCCGCCATCGCCCACCAGGAGAGCGGCCAGCAGCGCCGCCTGGGCGCGGTCGTCGTCGGTGAGGTGGAAGCTCAGACCGAGCAGTCCGATTCCGGCCAGCAACCAGCCGAAGCAGACGACCACGAGGATCCGGAGGCGGCGGCGGGACACGCGGTGCGCCAAGCCGCCGACTTCAGCGCGCCGCACTTCGGCGGCGCGCCGCGCTTCGGGGATGTCGAGGAGCGTGGTCGCGGCCACGGTTCCGCTAGATCTCTCCCGACTCGGTCCACCAATCGGGATTGCGGCGAATGGCTTCCACCAGGGGCGCGCCCTGCTCGTCGTAGTTCGGGCCGAGCATCTTCCGCAGCATCGGCTCGAAGAGCCCGAGACCCTTGGTGTGCCGGAAGGCCGCGATGAACTGCTCCTCGGCCAGGCGCGCGGCCAGCACGTCGTCCGCCGTGCGGAGCACTTTCGGGACTCCCCGCGCCTCCCCGACGCGGTCGCGGTGCCCGCGCAGCGCGTCCCCAGGCGCGGTCGCCCGACCCACCTCGCGGACCAGCACCTGCGCAGGTTTGGGGACGGCGTTTTCCGCCGCGCCGCAGGTCGTGGTGATACACCGGCCGTCCGCGAGCCAAGTCTCGAACACGAGGCAGGACCCGGGTCGCAGCGGCGGGGCGTCCTCGTCCGTGGGAGGTGGTGGGGGGAGGATGAACCACGCGGCTGCCACGGTGCCGTCATCGCTCACGCCGATGCGATAGAACGCCCGCTGGTGCGGCGCCCGCCGGGTGAACGCGGCGTCCTCGAAATCGCCCAGGACCCGGATCCCGTGGGGCGCCAGGTCCCGCGCCGTGCCGTCGTAGAACGCGGCATCGTAGGCGGGGAAAGCCTCCGCCTCCGCCGGGATGTATTCCGACTGGTGATCCACGAGCACGCGGGTGGACCGGACCACGTCGCGTGCGGTCTCCTCGATCAGCTGCCGGGTTTCGTCGTCGCCTGCCCCCGCCCCGGAAAAAAGGCGGAGAATCTTCTCCAGGACGTTGACCACCGTCGGGCCTCCGGCCGCGTGGCGATGCTTCTAGTGTAGGGCCGCGTGGCCTGTTGGAACAGGGTCAGGCGCGTTTTTCGGCCCACCGCGGCGCGCAATTGATGTGGAACGCGCTGGCTCCGGGACTACCATTGTGCGGTGCACCCTTGCCTGAAACGCCGAGCGTCGAGCACGTTATGGGCATGCCGAGATTGCGGGACCCGATCACGACCGTGGAGGAGCTGCTGGCCCTGCCGGACGACGGCTTGCGGCACGAGCTGCTGGACGGGGAGCACGTCGTGACGCCGGCGCCGGCCCTGCTTCACCAGCGGGCGGTGGGGGAGCTGATGTATGCGCTCCAGAGCTGCCTCAGGAGCCGTTCGGATCTCGAACTGTTTGCGGGTCCCGCCGATGTGATCCTGGGTCCGCGAATCCTGGTCCAACCGGACCTGTTCGTGGCACGGGTGCCTCCGGGCGGGCGTTTGCAGAAATGGCAAGATGTCGGGGTACCGGTGCTCGCGATCGAGATCCTTTCGCCGGGGACGGCGGCTCGCGACCGGGGCAAAAAGCGGCTGATCTACCAGCGCGAGGGAGTGGGGGAATACTGGATCGTGGATCTCGACGCACGGCTGGTCGAGCGGTGGATGCCGGGCGACGACCGGCCGGAGATCCTGCGCGACAAGCTCGTCCGGGGCGCGGGGGATGAGTTGATCGAGTTGGAGCTCGCGGCGTTCTTCAGGGGGGTCCTCGGCGAGCCCTAACCCCAATCCTTCGAATCCGGCGCCGCGCCGCGCATGGCGCGGAGAAAATCCCACGGAGATTGGGAACCCCGGGCCGTCGGGGCGGTGCCGCGGGGTTGAGAGGTCCGCCCCGTCCCGAGCCGTAACCCCTCCACCTCCTCCGCCAGCACGTTCACCGTCTCCCCGTCCTTGCGGAGCTTTCCCGTGACGTGCAGGAACGGCTCGCCGCGGACGGCCACGCGGTGCCGCTCGTACACGTCCGGCCGCACGATCACGTTGATCATCCCCGCCTCGTCTTCCATCAGCACGAAGACGAACCCCTTCGCCGTCTCCGGCCGCTGGCGCGCCACCACGAGCCCGGCCACCTCGATCCGGGCGCCGGACTCGAGCGTCTGGAACCGGTCGCTCGAGGTCACCCCGGGGGGCAGCGCCTCGCGCATCAAGCGGAACGGGTGCCCGCCCGTGGCGAACCCCAGCACCTGATACTCGGAGAGCATCCGCTCCGCGGTGCCGAGGTTGCCGAACGGGAGGCGCTCGTACGGATGGTCGAGCCCCAACTCGAGCTGGCGCTTCACCCGCGCCGCGGGCTTCCTGCCGTTTTTCGGTGGCAAGAGCAGCCCCACCTGCCAGAGCAGCTCCCGCCGCGTCAGCCCGAACGCGTCGCACCCGCCCACCCACACCAGGTGCTCGATCGCGTCGCGCGACAGCCGTGGCGGCGACCGCCGCACCAGATCGGCGAGACTCGGGAACGGCCCGTTGCGCTCCCGCTCCGTTACTACCTCCTGGGCAGTCTCTTCGCCCCAGTCTCGTACGAACCCAAGCCCCACCCGTAAGGTCCCCGGTTCACGTTGCACGTTGCACGTTTCACGTTCCACCGTACACCACACGTCGCTCCGATTGACGTCGGGCAGGCGCAGCTCGATCCCGTGCCGCGCCGCGTCGCGTCCCAGGGCGTCCAACGAGTAAAACCCCATCGGCTGGTTGTTGAACAGGCCGACGTAGTACTCGACCGGGTAATAGTGCCGCAGCCACGCCGACTGGTAGGCGAGCAGGCCGAACGCCGCGGCGTGCGACTTGGGAAACCCGAATTCGCTGAACGCGATCACCTGCCCGAAAACCTTCTCCGCCACGGGCTCGGGGACGCCGCGCGCGAGCGCGCCCTTGCGGAACTCGTCCCAGAACCCGGCCATCAGCTCGCGCGAGCGCCGCCGGCTCATGGCTCGCCGTAACGCTTCGGCCTGCCCCGCCGTGAACCCCGCGAGCGCCTGGCAAACCTGGAGGACCTGGTCCTGATAGAGGATCACGCCGAGGGTCTCCGAGAGCGCGTCGTGCAGCAGGGGATGGTCGAGCGGCGGGCGGTAGGGGCGGCCACGCGCCCTGGCGCGTCGCTGGTCCTCGCGCCGCCGGACGTATGGGTTCACGGCGCCCCCCACGATCGGCCCGGGCCGCACGATCGCCACCTCGACCGCCAGTTCCTCGAGGTTTCTCGGCCGGGTGCGGCGGATCATCTGGATCTGGGCCCGGCTCTCGATCTGGAACACACCCACCGTGTCGCCCGCGCAGATCCGGTCGTACACCGCCCGGTCGTGGAAATCGATGCGCGAGAGGTCGGGCGGCCGGCCCTCTTTCTTCGCGACCAGCTCGACGGTCTCTTCCACGAGCGACAGCATGCCGAGCGCCAGGAAATCGATCTTGATGAAGCGCGCGTCGTCGCACGAGTCCTTGTTCCACTGGCACACGACGCGGTCGGGCATCGCCGAGCGCTCGAGCGGGACGAGCTCGACGAGGGGCCGGCTGGAGATGATCATCCCGCCCACGTGCTGGGACACGTGGCGCGGGAGCCCGCGGATCTCCTCGGCCAGCTCGCACAGCTCCTTCCAGAGCGGCGCGTTGATCCGGTCCCTGAAGCCGGGGAGCTGCCGCAACTCCTCCGTCAGTCCGTCCGTCCGTCTGTCCGCCAGCTTCGCCACCAGCTCGATCTCGCCCGGGGGGAGGTCCAGCGCCTTGCCGATCTCCCGCACCGCCGAGCGCAGCCGGTAGGTGGGGAAGGAGCACACCAGCCCCACGTGCTCGTCGCCGTAATGCCGGTAGACCCGCCGGATCAGCTCCTCCCGGATCTCGCGCGGGAAGTCGAGATCGATGTCCGGCACCGAGGCGAGGGTCTCGTTGAGAAAGCGGCCGAGAAACAGCCGGTTCGAGATCGGGTCGATGTGAGACAGGCCCAGGAGGTAGCAGATGATGGAAGAGACGGAGGAGCCCCGTCCCCGGCCCGGCAACAGGTTGCCCGACGCCCGGCGGCTCCCCCGGCGCACGTCCGCCCCCACCTCGCGGGCCAGGTCGAACAGGTCGTGATAGACCAGGAAGAACCCGCTGAGTCGATGGTGTTCGATTAGTGTCAGTTCTTCCCGGAGCCGTTTTTCGGCCCTGGATCGGTGCTCCGAGCCCGGCGGGTACAGCTCCTCCAGCTTCGCGCGGCACAACTCGGCCAGGGCCTGGGGGGCGGGCGCTTTGTCCGCGCCCCGGAAGTCGGGGAAGGTGTAGCCCAGGTCGCGGGTGAGGTCGAACGCCCGGCAGCGCTCGGCGATGGCCAGCGTCTGCCAGACGGCGTCGGGCCGGTCGCCGAACAACCGCTCGACCTCCTCGGGCGACCGGAGGTGAAACTCGCTGTTCGACTTCCGCACCGTGTGGGAACCGTCGAGCGTGGTCCGGTTTCGGATCGCCACCAGGACGTCCTGGAGCCGGTGCCGCTCGCGGCGGTCATAATGCACATCACCAGACGCCACGACGCCAAGTTGCAAGGAGTCGGCCAGGTCACCAAGCGCGGCGGTGAGCGACCGATCCCCCCGGACGTGATTACGCTGGAGCTCGACAAAGAAATTGGCCCGCCCGAAGACCGCCTTGCACCGCTCGGCGAGCCGGCGGGCGGCCTCGCGCCCCTCGTGCTTCAGGACGGTCGGGAGCAGCCCGTCCCGGCATCCCGACAGCACGATCAGCCCTTCGTGACGCGCCTCGAGCGACGCGAAGTCGAGCCGCGGGTCCCGGCGGTCCTCGCGCCGCAGGTGACACTCGGTGAGCAGGCGGCACAGGTTCGCGTAGCCCGCCGACGTCTCGGCCAGGAGCGTGACGTGCGAGCCGTCGAGCAGCGTGACTTCCGCGCCCGTGATCGCCTGGATCCCCGAGCTCCTGGCCTGCTGGGCGAAGGCCATCGAGCCGTAGAGCCCGTTGTGGTCGGTGAGGGCGAGGGCGGGGTAGCCCAGCCGGGCGGCCTCGTGGATCAGAGCTTCGGGCAGCGACGCGCCGTCGAGAAACGAGAACGCGGAGTGGATATGTAATTCGACGTGCATCGAAGAGCCTCTGCCTGGTGCCCTTTAGGGCAACGCTCCGCTGAGCCCACCCTTCAGGGTGGGAATAATCACGGAGCCTGAGTGAACCACTCTTGCGTGACCAAATCCTCAAACAGGATCATCCGGCCTCCCCCTTCCATCACGACCTCGTAGTAGTGTCTCACGATCGGTGCTCTCCACCACTCATCGTCAACCCGCCAGGTCTCTCGAATGGTCTCCACACGCTTCTCGCTTCCCGTTTCCCGCTTCACGACACGCGGAAGCCGCCATTCGTCCAGTTCGACGCACACGGCCTCCGGCGTGTTTACGGCTCGTAGTCGATCAACGCGTAGCGGCGCTCGGGAAGACGGGACCATGGCTGGACCTCGACGATGTGGTAGAGCAGGG
>JBOHSV010000319.1:0-5855 GCA_050921735.1 Gemmatimonadales bacterium
GGCGTGTGCGCCGCGAGACACAGCGCGCCACACAGCACCGCCGGCTGCGCGACGAGCAGCGTCACCGTCGCGGCGAGCGCGACGAGCCGGCGGCCGATTGTGAGTCTCACGCCTGTATCATACGCCGAGCGCCCCTCGAGCGGATCCCCTGCTCTCCGTGTTGACGCAGCCGAGGTCCGGCGGGCACGGAACAGTAACCAGGCCAGGCACTGCTAGATGGACAGACGGCCAGATAGTGAGCAGGAGTGGGTCGACAGGGACTTCCTCCAACCGACTTCCTGTTCACCCCCTCGCCGTCTGTCCGCCGAGCAGTTGCGTGTCCTACTGACTGCCCGCTGCAGTCTCTGCACCCCGTTTGTGCTTCCCGTACCACGACATCATGTACAGCTGCGTCCGCATGAAGTTCGACGGCTTCGATCCCGTGCCGTGGTACTCGCCGTGGAACCGTAACAGGACCGTTTCGACCCCGCGCATCTTGAGCGCCGCGTAGTACTCCTCGCTCTGCGGCATCGGGGTGCGGAGGTCCAGCTCTCCGGTCATGATCAGCGTCGGCGTCGTCACGCTCGCCACATACATGAGCGACGACTGCTTCAGCCAGGGGGCCGGATCTTCCCAGAACGGCTTGTGGAACCAGTTGAAGGTAAAGAGGGGAATGTCGGTCTGGCCGGCCATGCTGATCCAGTTGATGACCGGACAGCGGACGGCGGCCGCCGCGAACCGGTTGGTGTGGCCGATCACCCAGCTCGACAGCACGCCGCCGCCTGAGCACCCCCCGACGTACATCCGCTCGGTATCGACGTAGCCGCGGGCCACCACGGTATCGACGCCCGCCATGAGGTCGTCGTAGTCCACGCCCGGATACGCCTGGCTGATGGCTGCGCCGAACGCCGAGCCGTAGCCCGTGGACCCCCGCGGGTTCGTGTACAGCACCACGTACCCGTTCGAGGCGAAGTTCTGGTACGCGTAGTTGAAGCCCACGTTGTACATCCCGTGCGGGCCGCCGTGGATCTCCATGATGAGCGGGTACTTCCGGCTCGGGTCGAAGCCGTGCGGCTTCACCACCCACCCCTGCACGCGGGTGCGGCCCGTCGAGGTGTACCAGATCTCCTCCACGGTTGCGAGACGCTTGTTGGCGAGGACATCGCCGTTGACGTTGGTGAGCCGCGTGACGCCCTGGAACCGACGGAGATTGTAGCGCACGACGTCGGGCGGCTCATCCGGATCGCTGCGGATGCCGACGGCGTTGAGCGCGCGGTCGAGCGACGACAGCGACAGCATGTGCGCACCCTGGGTGACGCTCCGCGGTCCGCCGCCCCGCACGCCTGCGAAATGGACGTTGCTCGCCCCACGGTCGCCGACCGTGAAATAGAGGCCGCTGCCGCCCGGCGCCCATTGCAGCCCCCGCACGTCGCGGTCCAGGTCCCCCGAGAGCTGGCGCACGCCGGAGCCGTCGACGCCCATGACGAACAGGGCGTCGGCCTTGTACGTGTCGGTCGTGTATTCATGCCCGACGAAGGCGATGCTGCGCCCGTCCGGCGAAACGGCGGGATCCTGCCACACGCCCTTCGTCATGATGAGCTGCCGGATCGCGCCCGACGCCACGTCGAGCGCGTACAAGTACCCCTCCCGGCGGAGGCGGAAGTCCGCGTCGGGCTCGCGGAGGGCTTCGAACACGATGGTCCGGCCGTCCGGCGCCCAGTCGTACCTCGCGCCGCCGGGCAGCTCCCCCGACGAGCCGAAATGCCAGTCCCCCGACGTGAGCTGGCGCGGCGAGCCCCCGTCGGCCGGCACTAGGAACAGGTGATAGAACCCGTCCTCGAGGAATCCGCGGCGATCGGCCCGGTAATGCAGCCGGTCCACGACGCGCGGGGCGGGCGTCCACTTCGCGCCCTCGGGCGCGGCGGGCATGGCGATCCGCCAGCGCGACGTGTCGCGCACGATCATCGTGAACGAGATCGAGCGCCGGTCCGGCGCCCACTCGACGTTGCCCGGCGATTCCGTGAGCCGCGTGATTTGCGACGTGGCGCCCTCGGCGTCCATCCAGCGGACGAAGATCTGGCTCCCCTTCGGCTCGCCCTCGGCGGTGTAGAGAAGGCGGGTCCCGTCAGGCGACCAGCGGGCGCCCGCCCCCTTGGTCAGGAACCGGTTTCTCGTGCCGTCGGCCCTCATGATCCAGAGCGCCGACTCCCAACGGTCTTCGAGCTTGTTCACCCAACGGCGGGTGTACACGACCTGCGACCCGTCGGGCGAGAGCTGCGGGTCGGACACCTGCTCCCAATCGAGAAAGTGGTTGACGGTGAACAGCGTGTCGGACGGCTTCTCCTGGGCGGCGAGAGGCGCGGCCGGCAGGACCAGCGCGAGCAGCACGGCTAGACGGCGCATAACGACCTCGGGGAGGAGCTTGTGGAGGAGAAGAGAACCTGATGGAACACCGCGGGCAACCCCGCTTCAGCGGGAGGGCCGAGTCGCGGGTTCACCCGTGGGATACACGATCCGCCCCCCCAGGATCGTGTACCGCACGCGGATGTCTTTGATTCGAACGGGTGGCACCCGGAACGGGTCCGCGTCGAGCACCACGAGATCGGCGAGCTTGCCCGGCGTGATGGTTCCCTTGACCAGCTCCTCGCCCGCCGCCCAGGCGTTATTCACGGTGTAGGCGCGCAGCGCGGTCTCCACGTCCACGCGCTCCTCCGGATACCACCCGCCGGGCGGCCGGCCGTCGAGGGTCTGCCGGGTGACCGCGGCGTAGATTCCGAGCACCGGACTGCACGGGTACCACGAGGCGTTGGTCCCCGGCCAGTCGCTCCCGAACGACAGGCGCACGCCGGCGCGCTGGAGCGTGCGGAACGCGTACGCCCAGCGGGCGCGCGGTCCGATGCGCTGCTCCATCCACCGCATGTCGTCGATCGCGTGGTAGGGCTGGACCTCCGCGATCAGGCCGAGCTCCGCCATCCGCCGGGCGGCGTCCGGCCCGCGGAGGACCTGCGTGTGAATCACGCGGAACCGGCGCGGCTTCGGCCCATTCATCCGGCGGACTTCCTCGAAGAGGTCGATCAGGGTGTCGATCGCCTCATCGCCGATCGCGTGGACGTTGGGCCATAGCCCGGCCGAGTCCGCGGCCAAGAGCAGCGTGAGCATGTTGCCGGGCGGCTCCATCATCGGCCGCCACGCGCCGCGCTCCCCGGTCGTGAGATATGGCTCGTAGAACCGCGCGCTCGAGTTGCCCATGATCCCATCTACGAAGCCCTTGAGCGCGCCGAACCGGATCCAATCGTCGCCCCGCCGCGACTCGACGCCGCGCCGGTGGTCCTCGTGCCAGCGATCGAGCGTCGGCCGGGCGTAGACACGCACCGTCCGCTCCCCCGCGGCGCGGAGCGCCCGGAACACCTCGAGCGCCTCGGGACCCGTGTTGTCATGGATGGTGGTGACGCCCGATTCCCGCAGCTGCGCAAGCGCGGCGCGCGCTTCTTCCAGACGCTGATCGAGCGATTTCGGCGGAATGACCTCCCGCACCCGCGCCGCGGCCGTGGGCGACAGCCGGCCTGTCGCCCGGCCGTCCGCGCCGCATTCCACGCCGTCCCAGGCGCACGACGCGCCGGCCAGCACCAGCGCCCGCGCGTTGGCCAGATAGAGCGACCGGTCCCATTTCGACAGGAGCACAGGCGTGTCGGCGGTGATCGAGTCGATCATCGCGCGATCAGGCTCGAACGCCGGACGCGCCCGCGCCGAATCGGTGCCGGTCGACCCCAGCGCCCAGGCCTCGTACGCCCCCCAATCGCCGCCCGTCAGCCATGCCCCGGCCGGGAGCCGGTCGCGTGCCTCACGCACGCGCCGGATGAGCGCCGGCTCGTCCGCGACGTCCAGCAGGTTGACGCCAAGAATCAATGCGCCCGCCTGCTGGAAATGCGTGTGATTGTCGATGAAGCCGGGCGCGACGAACCCGCCGTCCAGCGCCAGCACGCGCGTCGCCGGGCCCCGATACCGGAGCACCGCAGCCGTCGGCCCGACCGCCAGGATCCGCTCGCCCGCCACGGCCACCGCCTCGGCCCACGGGACCGCGGAGTCGCCGGTCCAGACCCGCGCGCCCGTGAGAATGAGGTCGGCGGACTGGGCGGCGAGGGTGGACGCAAGGGAGAGCAGCAGGCCGGCCGTTGTGATTCCCGCCCTGAAGGGCGAGTCTCGCCGAGCCCGGGCTTCAGCCCGGGAATACCGACGAGAGTGGCGAGTGGCGGAACGGTTGAGCAACGACGCAAACCTACGCGTGCCGTCGACCGCGGCAAGCCACATATTCCGAGCCGCCCATGGACGGAGTCCGACCGATGAGAGCAGCGATCCAGGCGTTGCGATTCCCCGGGATCATGGCACTCGCCGTGACCTGTTTCGCCATCGCGGCGAATTCAGCGTCCGCCCAACAACCCCACCGCGAGCTCCTGCGCCAGAAGCTCCAGCGCGACCTCGTCGCCATCGCCGACAGCTTCGACGGTGTGCTCGGCGCCCAGATCATCGACCTCACGGACAACTCCCGCGTGGGGATCAACGACGCCCTGATCTTCCCGCAGGGCAGCGCGATCAAGATCCCGATCCTGATCGAGCTGTTCCGGCAAGCCGAGACCCGACCGGACCTCCTGGTCGAGCGGCGGCCCGTCACGGCACGCGTGCAGACCGGTGGCAGCGGCGTGATTCGGCACTTCGCCGACAGCGCCTCGGCGCTCGCCCTGGAGGACCTGGCGGTCCTGATGATCGTGCTGAGTGACAACACCGCGACCAACATGCTGATCGACGAGCTGGGCATGGAGGCGGTGAACCGCACCCTCGCCAGGCTCGGTGTGCGGCACACTCGGCTTCAGCGACGCATGATCCGGCCCGATGCCTCCGCGCGGGGCGAGGAGAACCTCTCCACGCCCGCCGAAGCCGCTCAGCTGATGGCGCGGCTCGCCCGGTGCGAGCTGCCGGTGTCTGGGGCGGCGTGCCGCCGCATCCGCGAAATCCTCGAGCTTCCCAAGGGCGGCCCGGTCCGCGCACCGATCCCCGGGGACGTCGCGGTGGCGTTCAAGCCCGGCGGCATCGAAGGGGTGGAGACGGTGTGGGCGCTGGTGGCGCTCCCCGACCGGCCGTACGCCCTCGCCGTCATGACGAACTATGGCGGGCCCCGCGCAGGCCGCCAGGACCCGATCCGGCGCGTGTCCGAGGTGGCATACGGGGACTTCTACAAGCTGGCGCGCGCGACGCCGTATGGGACCCGCGTGCCGCTCGAGGTGATCCGGCGGCCCCCACCCTAAGGCCGTCTGAGCGCCCTCCCCGGTCGCGCATCCGTGAACCGCCCGCCATCCACCACGAGCGCGCCGTCTACCATCACGTACTCGATGCCCACCGGATACTGGTGCGGGTCCTCGAAGGTCGCCCGGTCGCGCACGGTCGCGGGGCCGAAGACGACGAGGTCGGCTACCGCCCCCTCGGCGATTCGCCCGCGGTCCCTGAGCCCCAGCCGATCGGCCGACAGGGACGTCATCTTGCGGATCGCCTCTTCGAGCGTGAGCACTCCGCGCTCCCGCACGTACACGCCGAGGATGCGCGGGAACGTCCCATACCACCTGGGGTGCGGGTGCCCGTCGCCCAGCCGCACCAGACGGCCGTCCGACCCGATCATGGTCTGCGGGTGCCGCATGATGCGCTCGACGTCGCCTTCGTCCAGCACGTGGTAGATGGCCGACGCGCCGCCCCGCCGGATCGCTTCGATGTCGAGGTCGTCGCCGTGACGGTGATACGTGACGCACTCAATCGCGGCACTGTCTTACAGCTTGGTGGCATAGTGCTCGTGGATCGACGAAACGCTGTCGAGATGCACTCGCTGTTTG
>JBOHSV010000320.1:0-1590 GCA_050921735.1 Gemmatimonadales bacterium
ATGCAGGGCCATCCCGCGGCCCTGGCGCTGCGCGACCGGATCGCGCGCGGCGACCTGCTCGGGCCCCGGCTCTGGGTGGCCGGGCCGCAGCTCTCGGGCAACGCGGTCCCCAGCGTGGCCGACGCCCGCCGCCTGGTGCCGGAGCAGAAGGCCGCGGGGTACGACCTGCTCAAGATCCAGGAGGGCCTGAGCCGCGCGGTATACGACACGATCGCCGCGACGGCGAAGCGCCTCGGGATCAGCTTCGCGGGCCACGTGCCGAACGACGTGGGCCTGCTCCGCGCGCTCGCCGCGGGCCAGAAGTCGATCGATCACCTCGACAATTACGTGGAGACGCTGGGCGGTCCCGACTCGGCCGACGCCGGTCGGATCGACGCACTCGTCGCCGCGACGCGGACCGCCGGCGCGTGGGCGGTCCCGACGATGGCGCTGTGGGAGACGTTCCTCGTGGGGCAGCCCGACACGCTGGCCGCACTCCCGGAGCTGCGCTACGTCCCGTCGCAGTGGCGGGCGAACTGGGCCCGCCAGCTCGGCAACATGCGGAGCAACAATCCGGACGTGGAAGCGGGAGGCCGGGTCGCCGGTCTGCGGCGGCAGATCCTCAAGGCCCTGGCGCAGGGGGGGGTGCGCATCGTGCTCGGAACGGATTCGCCGCAGATCTTCAGCGTGCCCGGATTCTCGATTCACCGCGAGGTCCGCGTGATGCGCGCAGCCGGGCTCACCCCGTTCCAGATCCTCGAGTCCGGCACGAGGCGCGTGGCCGAGTACTTCGGCGCCGAGGACGACTTCGGCACGGTGAGCGCCGGCCGGCGGGCGGACCTGATCCTGCTCGAGGCCAACCCGCTCGAGGACGTCGGGAATGTCGGGCGCCGCGCGGGCGTCATGGTAGCGGGCCGCTGGCTCCCCGAAGCCGAGATCCAGGCGCGCCTGGCACGCATCGCCGAGGGGTTCGCGCGCTAACGCGGCAACTCCACGTGGAGATGATCCGCCGTCCCCACGTGCCGCAGGGTGGCGAACCCCATGACGGCAAAGTACAGCTGGGTCAGCCGGTTCCGGATCTCGCCGCGGCCGATGGTGCGCAGGTCCAGCGCGTGCGCGTATCCGTCCGGCTGGCGCAGGTGCCGCGAGCGCTCGAACGCCGGGAGCCCCATCGCCGCGTAGTCGTCGAGGCGGCGGGCCATATCGGTGATGATCACGTCGCCGTCGGCCACGATCAGGGTACCGACGCCAAGCCGCAGGATGGGATGCAACCGCAGGTACTCGGCCCGCACGGCGTCGGACTTCGCGTTCGCCGCGGAGACGTAGAGCAGGGCGTAGAGCGTGTACCCCAGGACGAGCGGCAGGCCGACGATCTTCGCCATGGCGGCGAAACGCGCTCGTCCGGTGAGCCGTTTCGAGAGCCAGGCCGCGTAGAGCGTCACGACTCCGGCCGCGGCGGCCGTGGCCACCATCAAGGCCAGCCACGTCGGGTAGCCCCAGGCCGCGTACGCGGTCACCGCCACCCGCACGAGCAACACGAAGGGGAGGAGGACGAGCGCGGCGACCTGGAGGACCCGGCGCGCCAGATGCCAGCGGCGGGCGGCCCGACGG
>JBOHSV010000321.1:0-6868 GCA_050921735.1 Gemmatimonadales bacterium
GCGCGCGGCGCCGTGGCCGGGGGCGTGGTGGCGCTGGCCGTTGCGCTGGCCGTGGGGTTCTGGACCACGTGGCGGCTGACACAACCCCTCGGCCGGCTGGGAGACGCTATGGCGACGGTGGCCGCCGGCGATTTCGTCGCTCCGGCCGATCTGCCGCACGGGCAGCAGGACGAGATCGGCGACCTGGCGCGATCCTTCCGCTCCATGACCGAGCGACTGGCGGAACTCGACCACGTGAAGGGAGAATTCGTCAACGCCATCAGCCACGACCTCAAGGCGCCGCTGGGCATGATCGGAACGTGCGCCGAGCTCATCGAGGAGGCGGGAAAGGAGCCGCTGGCGCCGAAACAGCGCGAGCTGCTGGCGACGATTCGCGAGCACGTGCGCCTGCTCGGCGAGCGGGTGAACAAGCTCCTCCATCTCAGCCGCCTCGAGGCCGGCGGGTTCCCGATCCAGCCGGAGCCGGTGCCCGTGCGGCAGGTCTTCGATGCGCTTCGACGTGCGTATGGCGCGGAGGCGGAGCGGCGTGGGTTGGCGCTCACGGTGGACGTGGACGCGTCCCTGCCGACCCTCATGACCGTGGATACCGACTGCTTCTACAACGAGATACTCGGGAATCTGGTGTCCAATGCGCTGAAGTTCACGCCGCGCGGAGGCCGGGTGGAGGTGCGCGCCTGGGGCGCGAAGCAGGACGGCGAGCGCACCAGTGACGCGTTGCACGTGACCGTCACGGATAGCGGGATCGGCATTCCCACCGCCGAGGTGCCGTTCGTATTCCTCAAGTACTACCAGGTCGGCGGGCGGCGGCGGGGCGACGGCGCGGGCTTGGGGTTGGCCATCGTGCGCCATGCGGTGGAGGCGCACGAGGGCATGGTGACGGTCGACAGCACGTCGGGACGCGGCACCTCGTTCCACGTGACCCTGCCCGTGGCGGGTCCCCGGAGGGCCGCCCAGGGGCGGCTGGACGGCGCCCGGCATCGCCCGCAGCCGACCGCTCCCCTTCCACGGGCGCTCGTGCTCCGAGACCGTCCGTAGGGTAGTTTCCCCGCGTGTTCACGCCGCATGCGGTGCTCGGCGCGCCGAGGGTGCTCGCCGCCGGTACGCTGCTTGTCTTGAGCCCATCGCCCGGGGGCGCGCAGTCTGACTCGACCCGCCGGGACACGGTCGTCCTCGCGCCCATCGAGGTGATCAGCACGATCCTGCCGGTGGCCGGGCCCACCATCGGGTCCGGAATTCCCGCGCGCGTTTCGGTGGTGGGGCGCCGGGCGATCGAGACGTGGGAGCCGCGGACGCTCGCCGACGCGCTGGTTACACAGCCGGGCGTGTCGCTGTACGACGACCTCGGGAGCCCGTACAAGCTCAACATCACCTCCCGCGGGTTCAACGCCGGGCCGGTGGTGGGACTCCCCGCGGGGCTTTCGGTGTTTCTCGACGGGATCCGCCAGAATGAGGCCGACGCCGCGCAGGTGAACTTCGATCTCCTGCCGCTCGAGCACGTGAAGCGCGTCGAGCTGCTGTCGGGCTCGGGCTCGCTGCTCGGCCCCAACTCGTTGGGCGGCGGGATCAACCTGATCACGCGGCGCGGCGAGGGGCTGTTCGAGGCGGAGCTCGAGGTGGCGGGCGGATCGTTCGACGCCTACAGCGTCGAGGGGTCGGCGGCGGGGACGCGCGGCGCCTGGGAGTACTATGTCGGCGCCGGATACGAGTCGGCGGGGGGGTGGCGCCGGGCGACCGCCGCCGAGAGCTACAACGCATTCGTCAACGTGGGCCGGTTGGGCACGGCGCGCGGCGTGCGGCTCCAGCTGGTCGGCGCCGATTCCTACGCGGAGACGGCGGGCTCCCTGCCCGAGAGCGTGTTCGGCGTGTCGCCGCGCACCAATTTCACCGACGGCGACTTCGAGGACCTCGACCTGCTGCAGCTCGGGCTGTGGGCGTACGCGCCCGTGGGGCCGGGGCGCGGCTCGGTCACCCTGTACCACCGCCGGCACCACGCCGAGCGGTTCAACGTCAACCAGCCGCCCGATCCGGACGTGCGGGGCTTCAGCCGGAACCGCACCGTGGGCGCGAACCTGGACTGGCGCTGGGCGGGAACCGCGGCGCCGGTCGCCCTGCGGCTCGGCGTGGACGCCGCCGTGCACCGCGTCAACATCTGCCTGCTCGAGGAAGACCCGTCCGGCCCCGCCGGGGCTACGCTCACGACCGACGTGGACAGCCCGAGCCGCGACCTAGCCGCCTACGCGGCGTTGGAGTACCGTCTGCCGCGCGTCACGCTGTCGGCGGGCCTGCGCTACGACGAAGTGCGGATCCCCTTCGAGGACAACCTCGACCCGGCGGCCGACACCTCGTCCACGTTCCGGCGGCTCTCCCCGCGCGGCGGCGCCAGCGTGGTGCTCGGGTCGGGGGTCACCGCGTACGGGTCCGTGGGGCGCAGCTTCCGCGCGCCCGCCGTGCTGGAGCTCGCCTGCGCCGACGAGACGGCGGCGTGCCCGCTCCCGTTCGCGCTGGGCGACGACCCGCCGCTCGATCCCGTCGTCGGCACCACGTACGAAATGGGCGGCCGCGCGACGCTGGGGCTCGCGCAGGTCTCCGTGGCGCTGTACCGCACCGACGTGCGCGACGACATCGCGTTCATCCAGTCCGACTCCGCGGTGTTCGAGGGGTATTTCGCGAACATCGGCGCGACGCGGCGGGAGGGGGTGGAGCTGGCGGTGGACCTGGCCATGCCGGGCGGGCACGCCGGCTACGTCAATTACGCCTGGACCCGCGCCACCTACCGCACGGCCGCCGACATCTTCAGCCTGCGGGCGGACGCCGACTTCGCCGCGAGCCCGCTCGCCGGCCCCAACGCGGTGGCGGCCGGCGACCGCCTGCCCCTCGTGCCGGAGCACCAGGTCCGCGCCGGACTGTCCCTCGCGCTGGGCGCGGGTCTCGACGCGGGCATGGACGCGCGCTACACGGGCCGCCAGTGGCTCCGCGGCGACGAGGCCAACGAGACCCGCCCGCTCGCGTCATACGCCACGGCCGACGTCCGGCTGGCGTGGGGGCGCGGTGGCTGGGGCGTGACGGCGCTCGCCACGAACCTGCTCGACTCCGCGCGGCCCGTGTTCGGGACGTTCAACGAGAATCGGCAGACGGGGGAATTGGAGCGGTTTCTGACGCCGATGCACGCGAGAACCGTGAGGTTCGTCGTGCGAAGGAGCTTCGGAAGCTCCTAGCGGAGCGTTGCACGTTGCCCGTTGCACGTGGTTGCCAGGAGATAGTGGGCAGGTTTGTTTTCCTCCGCCATGAAGATTGCAGTCTGCATCAAGCGCGTCCCCGACACCGAGACCCGCGTCAAGGTCGCTTCCGACGGCAAGTCCCTCGACGAGGCGGGCGTCAAGTTCATTCTGAACCCGTACGACGAGTTCGCCGTGGAGGAAGCGCTCCGGCGCAGGGAGCAGGCGGGCGCCGGGGAAGTCGCCATCGTGTGTCTCGGCCCGGCCGCGGCGCAGGAGACGATCCGCACGGCGCTGGCGATGGGCGCCGACCGGGGGGTGCTGCTCCAGGCCGACCGGATCCCGGCCGACGGCCTCGAGGTGGCGAAAGCGCTCGCCGCCGAGCTGAGGCACGGCGGGTGGGACCTGATCCTGTTCGGCAAGCTGGCCGTCGACGACTACCACCATCAGGTGGGTCCCATGGTGGCCGAGCTGCTGGGCCTGCCGTGCGTGACGGCGGTGGCGCACCTCGACATCGCCGGCGCCACGGGCGTCGCGGAGCGCGAGATCGAGGGCGGCATCGAGGTGGTGGAGTTCCCGCTCCCCGCCGTCCTCACGGCCGAGAAAGGGCTCAACGAGCCGCGCCTCCCCGCGCTGAAGGGCATCATGGCGGCGAAGAAGAAGCCGCTCGAGACCAAACCCGTGAGCCTGCCCGCCGGGGGCATCGAGGTGCTGGCGATGACGCCTCCGCCCCGGCGCCAGGAAGGGAAGATCGTGGGCGAAGGCGCGGCCGCCGTTTCCGAGCTGATCCGGGCGCTGCGCGACGAGGCGAAGGTCCTGTGAGCGCGGTCCTGGCGGTGTGCGAGCAGCGCGACGGCACGCTGCGCAAGGTGTCGCACGAGGTCGTGACCGGCGCCCGTCGGATCGCCGACGGGCTGAACGGTACGGTGGACGCCCTGGTGGCCGGCGCGGGCGCGGTGCAGGGAACCGACCGACTCGGGCGCTTCGGCGCCGACCAGGTCGTGACGCTCGAGGGCGCGGCGTTCGGGCGCTATGCGCCCGAGGGCTTCGCGCAGGCCGTGGCCGACCGCGTCCGCGCCGGGACGTACGGCGTGGTGGTGTTCCCGGCGAGCGCGACGGGGAAAGACCTCGCGCCCCGGGTGGCCGCGCGGCTCGACGTGCCGCTGGCCCAGGACGTGACCGACGTCGCGGTGGAGGACGGGGCCCTCCTCGCCACGCGGCCGGTGTACGCGGGGAAGGCCTTGCTGCGCGTGAAGCTCGCGGCGCGCCCGGCCCTGCTCTCGCTCCGTCCCAACGTGTTCACGCCCGTGGAGCGCCCCAAGGCGGGCGCGGCGCAGCGGGTCGCGAGCGACGTGCCCGCCGGCCGCGTGGTCGTGAAGGAGATCAAGGCCGCCGAGGCCGGCGCGCTGGACGTCGCCGAGGCCCCGATCATCGTGTCGGGGGGACGGGGGCTGAAGGACCCGGCCAACTTCAAGCTGCTGGAACAGCTGGCGGCGGCGTTCGGGGGCAAGGCGGCCGTCGGGGCGTCGCGCGCCGTGGTGGACGCGGGGTGGCGGCCCCACGGCGACCAGGTGGGCCAGACCGGCAAGACCGTGAGCCCCACGCTGTACATCGCCGTCGGGATTTCCGGAGCGATCCAGCACCTCGCCGGCATGCGGACCTCGAAAGTGATCGTCGCCATCAACAAGGACCGAGACGCGCCCATCTTCAAGGTGGCCGACTACGGGATCGTGGGGGACCTGTTCGAGGTCGTCCCGAAGCTCACCGAGGAGCTGAAGAAGCTGCATGGGTGAGGCGGGACGCGAGAAACGGGAAACGTGCTGATCCCGGCTGCCTACCGGCCACCGTTGCCGCTGGACCACGTCCTGATCCCTGTCGGCGCGCCTGGCGCCGGCGACCAGATGGCGCTGGACGTGCTGATCGTCGGCGCGGGGCCGGCGGGCCTGGCCGCCGCCATCGAGCTGGCGAGACTGGCCAGGGCCGAGGGCCGGGAGCTCGAGATCGGGGTGCTCGAGAAAGCCGAGGCGTTGGGCGAGCACTCGCTCTCCGGGGCCGTGGTCAACCCGCGGGCGTTCCGCGAGCTGTTTCCCGATCTCCCGGACTCGGAGTTTCCGTTCCGGGCCCCCGTCACGAAAGAGGCCGTGTACCTGCTGACGGCCCGGCGGCACTGGCGGCTGCCCACTCCCCCCACCATGCGCAACCACGGCCACTACGTCGCGTCGATCTGCGAGATCGTGCGCTGGCTGGGACGGAAGGCCGAGGAGCTGGGCGTGAACGTGCTGACCGGGTTCCCGGCCGCGAGCCTGCTGGTGGACGGCGCCCGGGTGGCGGGCGTCCGGACGGTGGCCGCGGGGCTCCAGCGCGACGGCTCCCCCGGGTCCGGTCACACGGCGCCGAACGATCTCACGGCGAGCGTCACGGCGCTGGCCGAGGGGACGCGCGGGCTGCTGGCGCAGGCGTACCTCGAGTGGCGGAAGATCGAGTCCGAGAATCCGCAGATCTTCGCCCTCGGCGTCAAGGAGATCTGGGAGACGAAGCGCCCGCTCGATCGCGTAATCCACACGCTCGGCTGGCCGCTGCCGAACGACGCGTTCGGCGGGAGCTTCTTCTATCCGCTGGAGCCCAATCTCGTGGCGGTCGGCCTCGTGGTGGGACTGGACTACCGGGATGCGGCGCTCGACGTCCACGTCCTGCTCCAGCGCCTGAAGCGCCACCCGCTGTTTCGCCAGTACCTCGAGGGTGGCGAGATGCTCGAGTGGGGCGCGAAGACCATTCCAGAGGGGGGGTATTATTCGCTGCCGGCGCGCCGCTCGGGCGACGGCGTGGTGATCCTGGGGGACGCGGCGGGGCTCGTGGATGTGCCCTCACTCAAGGGCATCCATTACGCCATGCAGTCGGGGATCTACGCCGCGCGCGCCATCTTCGCGGCCCTCAAGGCCGGCGACGCCTCGGCGACCGTGCTCGCCGAGTACGACCGACAGCTCAATCACTCGTACGTCGTGAGCGATCTGTACCGGACGCGGAACATGCGGCTCGCGTTCAAAGACGGGTTCTGGAAGGGCGCCCTCAAGGCCGGACTGATGACGCTCACGGGCGGCCGGTTCCCGGGGGGGAAGATCCCCATGGTGCGGGACGCGGAGGTGGCGCGGGCCCCGGGCTTGCGCCCGGGGTCAGAGGCCCCGGACGCGAAGGTCACGTTCAGTAAGGTCGATGGAGTGTTCAGGTCGGGGAACGTGACGCGCGACTCGATCCCGTCACACCTCGTGCTGGGCCGCGACGTACCGGGCGCGGTGGCCGATTTCTACGCCCACATGTGCCCCGCGGGCGTGTACGAGCGCGCGGGCGACGGGCTGCGCGTCAACCCGCCGAACTGCATCGACTGTAAGGCCACGGACGTGCTGGGGCCGCGGTGGACGCCGCGTGAGGGCGGGAGCGGACCGAAGTACAAGCGGATGTAGCCAAGAGCGATCAGCCGTCAGCGATCAGCGGTCCCCGGGGGCGGAACTTGCGCCCGTCGCGCGGGTGCCATACTCTTGGCCCGCTCCGCCGGATTGAGGCCGTATGCCGCACCGTCCCGCTGTGCCTCGGGGTCCGCCGCCCCTCCTCTTCCTTCTCTCTCTCATAGCCGCGTGCGGAAGCGATCGTGGCGGCGG
>JBOHSV010000322.1:0-9604 GCA_050921735.1 Gemmatimonadales bacterium
ATCCCCGACCCCAGCCGGCCACCCGACCCGCCCGGCGTCGCCACGGCCCTCGCGCGCCTCGACACGCTGACCCTCGCCGGTCTCGAAACCGAGGCGCGGGCTCAGGTGCGTGCGGTGCTGGCCCGCCCACCCGAGAGCGTCGCGGAGCTGCTCGCCTGGAGCGAAGGGCTCATGGCGCGTGGGTGGGGGTGGCCCGCCATCCGGCTCGCCTGGCAGGCGACCGCCCGCGCGCCCAACGATCCGCGGGCCGTGCGCGCCGTCTACCCGTGGCCCAACCGGGCGGCCGTCGAGGCCGAAGCCCGCGAGTTCGGCGTGGACCCGCACCTGTTCGCCGGTCTCGTGCGCCAGGAGAGCACGTTCGACCCCGAGGCGCTGTCGCCCGCCGGGGCGCGCGGCCTGGCTCAGCTCATGGTCGGCACCGCGAGGCAGACCGCCCGCGGCCTCGACCTGGCGTTCGCGCCGGACTGGATCACCGTCCCCGATCTCAACCTCCATCTCGGCGCCGCGCATCTGGCGGCGCTGCTGCGCCGGTTCGACGGGCGGGTGGAGCCCGCGCTGGCCGCGTACAACGCCGGCAGCCGCCCCGTGAACCGCTGGCTCGCGCGGCCGGAAGCGTCGGACCCGGACCAGTTCATCGAGCTGATCACCTACCCCCAGACGCGTGGCTACGTCCGCTCGGTGCTGCGGAACCGCGATCTCTATCGGTCCCTCTACGCCCCTGTCGCGTCACTGCCCGAAGCGCCCTGAGAGCCGGGGGACCGTTGCTTGACAAGTCTCCGGGAGGCCGACAATTCTATCGCGCCCGACACGGAGGCCGGGCTCGCGTGTATCACGCGCACCGTTTGACTTTGCAGGAGGCAGGAGGCATGGCCAGGGGAAAGGTGAAGTGGTTCAATGACGCCAAGGGGTACGGCTTCATTGAGCAAGACGGCGGCGAGGACGTGTTCGTGCATTTCTCCGCCATCCAGATGGACGGGTTCAAGACGCTTACGGAGGGTCAGGTCGTGGAGTTCGAAGTGCGGCAAGGGGACAAGGGACTCCACGCCGCGAACGTCGTGCGGGCCTAGCCGGCGCCACCTCGTTCGATCCGCCCCGCCCGACGCCGTATCGGGCGGGGTTGTCGTTTTCCCGGGGCGCGGCCTCGGGTTATTCTTTGCGGCATGCCCGCCTCGCGCGACACCGTGTTTCTGGTCGACGGCTATGCCCTGATCTACCGCGCTTTCTTCGCGCTCATCGCGCGGCCGCTCAAGACCAAGAGCGGCGAGAACACTTCGGCGGCGTGGGGCGTGACGAACTTCCTGCTCCGCCTGCTCGAGCGCCACCGCCCGACCTATCTGGGCTGGGTGCACGACGTCGGGGTGTCGTTCCGTCAGCGGAGCTACCCCGCCTACAAGGCGACGCGCGAGAAGCTCGCGGAAGAGCAACAGCAGGACTTCGACCGGTCCCTGCAGCGCATCGAGCAGCTGCTCGAGGCGTTCCGGGTTCCGGTGATCGGGGTCGAGGGGTTCGAGGCGGACGACGTCATTGGCACGCTCGCGAGCCAGGCGGCGGCGCGCGGCCTGCAGGCGGTGATCGTCTCGGGGGACAAGGACTTCTACCAGCTCATCGGGCCCGGCGTGGCCCTCCTCAACCCGGGCCGCCGGGGGCCCGCGGCGGTCGAGGAGCAGTGGGTGGACGAGGCGAATGCGCGGGAGCGGCTGGGCGTGCCGCCCGCCCGCGTGGTGGATTTTCTGGCGCTGGTGGGCGACGCATCGGACAACGTCCCCGGGGTGAAGGGCGTGGGGGAGAAGACGGCGGTGGAGCTGCTCGAGCGCTTCGGCGACCTGGACACGATCGTGGCGCGGGCCCAGGAGATCCCCGGCAAGCGGGCGCGCGAGGCGGTGCGGCGGGACGCCGAGCAGGCGCGGCTGTCGCGCGAGCTGGTCACGATCCGCCGCGACGTCCCGATCGCGCTCGATCTGGAGGCGCTGCGAGTGCGCGAGCCCGACACCGCGCGCCTGGCGGAGCTGTTCGGCGAGCTGGAGTTCCGCTCGCTGCTGGACAAGCTGGACCACCGGCCCGCCCCCGCGGCGGCGCGTGAGGGCGTCGCGGACCCGGTGATCGTGACCGACCCGGCGGCGCTCCCTGACGTCGTGGCCGCGTGCCGCGCGTCCCGGTACGTGGCGCTGGACACGGAGACCTCTTCCCTCTCGGCGATGCGCGCCGCGCTCGTGGGCCTGTCGCTGGCCGTCGCGCCGGACCGGTCGTGGTATCTGCCGTTCGCGCACCGGTCGCGCGACGGGGAGCTCGACGCGGGGCCGCCGCCCGCGAACCTCCCTCCCTTGGACAGCGACGCGCTCCGGCCGCTCCGCGACCTGCTCGCGGACCCGGGCGTCCCGAAGGCCGGGCACAACGTGAAATTCGCCTGGGTCGTGCTGAGGCGGGCCGGCGTCGAGCTGGCGGGCGTCGCGTACGACTCGACGCTCGCGAGCTTCGTGCTCGATCCGGGGCGGCGCTCGCACGCCCTGGACGAGCTGGCGCGCGAGCGCCTGGGACTGGCGCTGCCGACCTACGGCGATCTCGTCGGCAAGGGCCGGCGCGAGCGGCCCTTCGCCGAGGTGCCCGTCGCCGAGGCCGCCCGCTACTGCGCGGGGGACAGCGCGACCGTCCTACGCCTGCGGCACGTGTTCCAACCGGAGCTCGAGGCGCACGGCCTCGTCCCCCTGCTGGGCACCATCGAGGTGCCGCTCATCGAGGTGCTCGCGGACATGGAGTGGCACGGGGTCTTGGTGGACCGCGCGCGCCTGGCGGAGATCGGGCGGGAGTTCGCCGCCGAGCTGGAGCGCATCGAGCGGGACATCCACCGGGCCGCCGGCACCGAGTTCAACATCAACTCCACGCCCCAACTGCGCACGGTGCTGTTCGAGAAGCTGCAGCTCCCGGTGCTCAAGAAGACGAAGACCGGCGCCTCGACCGACTTCGAGGTGCTCGAGCAGCTGGCGGCCATGGGGCACGACGTGCCGCGGCTGCTGATCGAGTACCGCGAGGTCTCGAAGCTCAAGTCGACCTACGTGGATGCGCTCCCCGATTACGTTCATCCCGAAACGGGGCGCATCCACACGAGCTTCAACCAGACCGGGGCCTCGACCGGCCGCCTCTCGAGCTCGGACCCGAACCTCCAGAACATTCCCGTGCGCACCGCGCGTGGGGCGACCATCCGCCGGGCCTTCGTGGCGCCACCGGGCGCGGTGCTCCTGACCGCGGATTACTCGCAAATCGAGCTGCGACTGCTCGCGCACCTGTCCGCGGACCCGGCCTTTGTCGGGGCGTTCGCCAAAGGTGGGGACATCCACCGCCAGACCGCGGCCGTGATCTTCGGCGTGGAGGAGGAGGCCGTCACCCCCGAGATGCGCGCGCGGGCCAAGACCATCAACTTCGCCACGATCTACGGCCAGGGTCCGTTCGCGCTCTCGCGCCAGCTGGGCATCACGCAGGAGGAAGCCAAGGCGTTCATCAGGCAGTACTTCGAGCGATTCGCGGGGGTGCGGGCGTGGCTGGACCGCACCGTGGCCGAAGCGCGCGAGCGCGGCTACGTGGAGACCCTGTTCGGGCGGCGGCGTTACCTCCCCGAGATCCGGGACAAGAACTTCAATATCCGGGCGTTCGCCGAGCGCACCGCCACCAACTCCCCGCTCCAGGGATCCGCCGCCGACGTCATCAAGATCGCGATGATCCGCATCCACGCCGGGCTGCGGCGCGAGGGCCTGCGGGCGCGGATGGTGCTCCAGGTGCACGACGAGCTGGTCCTGGAGGTGCCGGAGGCCGAGGTCGATCACGCCAAGAGTCTTGTAAAACGCGAGATGGAGGGGGCGGCCAGCTTGACCGTTCCCCTGGTCGTAAGTCTCGGCGCCGGAAGCAATTGGGTGGAAGCCAAGGGATAAGCACGGGACTTGCACGGAGGGGTCCCGGCGCTCAGTATTGGGGCGTCGAGCCCGGCCGCCACACTTCCGGGCCGGCGCCCTTTTGCGCCCGGAGGGGTCGTTGCTACGTACCCGGCGGGGCTTCACGCTGATCGAGCTGCTCATCGTGGTGGTGATCATCGGGATCCTGGCGTCGATCGCGATCCCGAAGTTCGCCAACACGAAGCAGAAGACCTACGTCGCGCAAATGAAGTCCGACCTGCGCAATCTCGCGACCGCGCAGGAGGCCTTCTTCTACGACAGCATGTACTACACGACCAACAAGACCGCGCTGTCGCGCTACGAGGAGAGCTCGGGGGTCACGGTCACGATCAACGAGGCGACGCCGGCCGGGTGGTCCGCCACCGCCGCGCACAGCCAGGTCTCGCGCGAGTGCTACCTGTTTTCGGGGTACGCCGCGCCCGTCGGGAACGCCACCGTGGACGGCAAGATCACCTGCACCTAGCGCCGCCGCCCTACCGCGAATTCGCACGCCGCCGCGACGGGATGTGTTTTGCCCTCGACGGCGGCGTTTGGCTTCATCGGCACCGGGTGCGCGGCGAGGCGATGGCACATCTGGTGAGCGCCGACCGGGAGCGGCTGCTCGGCGTGGGCCGCGACTTCGGGCTGCACCCCGCATGGCTGCAGTACAAACCGCTGAAGGACCCGAGGACCGGTGAACGCGTGCCGGCCTGGCACTGGGATCTGTGGGGGCGCTCGCTCCAGGCGCTATCCCCCCTCCTTCCCCCCTAACCTCGGCGCGCGCACGCCGGGCCACCAGTTCCATCGCCCGGCGATGTGCATGATGGCCGGCACCAGGACCATGCGGATCAGCGTGGCGTCGAGCAGGACCGCCATGGCCAGCCCGAAGCCGATGAACTGCACCGCGAGCACGCGGGCGCGGCTGAAGGCGCCGAAGACGATGACCATGATGATGGCGGCGAACGTGATCGTGGAGGCGGTCGCCGACAGCCCCTCCATGGTCGCGTGGTCGTTCCGGCCGGTCTTGTCGAACACCTCCTTCACCCGCGTCAGCAGAAACACTTCGTAATCCATCGACAGGCCGAACACCGTCGCGAAGACCAGGACGGGAACGACGACGAAGATCGCCTCGGTCGGCCCTTCGAGCCGCAGCAGCGCCGTGCCCCATCCGAGTCGCTGAAGTACACCGCCAGCTCGAGGCGGGAGAGGCCGGGCCGGATGGTGGCGACGCTGCGGACCTCCCGCACGCGCGGGTCGCGGCGCAGCGAGTCCGCCAGCGCCTTGAGGCCGGGCAGCCGGCGCGCCGAGATCGCCCGCTCGCCCTCGGGAAATTGTACCACGACGCGCGTGGGCTGGAGTACGCCGCTCACGCCCATCTCCCGCAGCGCGGCGAGCCCCTGGCCGGACTCGGACTCGGGCGGGAACCAGTTGGCGGCCGGGAGACCGATGCGGATGCGGGTGAGGGGGAAGCCGAGCAGCAGGGTGACCGCGCCGCCGATCGCGATGGCGTGCCAGGGGTGCTGCCCCAGCCAGCGGGCCCAGCGCTCCCACCCCGACGGGGCGTGGATCCGCGCCAGCGGGCGGGCGAGCCAGCGCGGCCGGTCGATCTCCCGGCCCAGCACCGCCAGCACCGCGGGGAGCAAGGTCGTGGCGAGCAGGACCGCGACGGCGACGACGAGCAGGCCCCCGATGCCGACCGAGCGGGTCTCGATGAGGGGCGTCGCCACGAGGGCGGCGAAGCCCACCACCACGGTGAGTCCCGACGTCACCACCGCCGAGCCGGCGGTCTGGATGGTGCGGATGGCGGCGTCGGGCGGCGCCAGCCCGCGGTTGAGCTCCTCGCGAAAGCGGGTGACCACCAGCAGCGAGTAATCGATCCCCACGCCGAGCCCCACCATGGTGGTGATGGTGAGGACGAACACGGACATGGTATGGAACTGGGCGGCTTCGGTGACGAGGCCGAGGGCGATGGTGATCGCCAGCACGCCGACCACGAGGGGGAGCGCGGCGGCGACCAGGGCGCCGAAGGCCAGCACGAGGACGAGGAGGGTGAGGGGGAGGACGCGGAGCTCGCCGCGCTCCGTGTCCTCGGCGGAGATCCGGCGGACATCGTGGTCCAGGGCCAGGTTTCCGGTCACCTTGACGTCGAAATCGCCGCCGCCTGGCAAGCGGTTCAGGGCGTCGCGCACGGCGGCCCGCAGGTCGGGCACCGGCGTGCGGGTGGGGTCGTCGGAGACGGACGGATCGAGCGCCGCGATGAGAAAGGTGGTTCGCCGGTCGCGGCTCGCGATGGTGGACTCGCCCAGGGAGCGCGCCGAGATCACCTGAGTGACGTAGGGGCGGCGGGAGAGGGTGGCGGCGATCGAATCGAGCGCCGCGTCGAAGCGGCGGTCGGTCCAGCGCCCGGGGCCGTGCACCACGATGGCGACGTATTCCGCCACGGGCCGCGGGAACGCCTGCCGGATGAGCTGCGCCGCGCGGTACGACTCGCTTTCCGGGTCGGACGTACCGCGCACGGCGAGGACCTGCTGCACGCGGGCGGCCTCGGGGGCGAACAGCGCGGCCAGCGCCGCCCAGGCCGCGACGACCCACCACCGGTGGCGAATCAGCGCTTTCGCCGGGAGACCGATCACGCGGATGCGGGGAAAGAAGGGCAAATGAAAGAAGGGCAAATGATAGAGAGGCGGGGGGACGCAAAGCTAGCGGCGGGGCGCGGCCCGTTCGCATATTGCCGTCATGGATGAACGCCGCTTCTCCGTCATCGTGGCCGGGGTGATCGTGATGCTGGTGCTGGCCGTCATCTGGGACGTGTCGCGGCGCTCGTCGGTGAGCCGGCGCGCGCCGGCGGGGGCGGGGCTGGCGATCGACTCGGTCGTCGTGTCGCTCGATACGCCGGCGGCGGCGCTCCGCGCGCCGGCCGGCGCCCTCGGCCAGTCACAGTCGCCCGGCATCACCCGCCCCACCGAGGCGGGGCCGAGCCACATGGAGATGGTCGCCCGGGCGGAGACCCGGCGGCAGATCCGGGCGAGCGCGACGCTCACCTACCTGAACGAGATCGTGGCCGCGAGCGGCGATTCGATGCTGCACCGGTGGGACAACCGCGTCGCGCGGCCGGTGCGGGTGCACCTGGCCCGGAGCCGCGCCGCGAACTTCCGCCCCGCGTTTCTCGACGCCGTCCGCAGCGCATTCCGCGTCTGGGAGGAGGTCGTGCCGGTGAGCTTCGACGCCATGGCCGACTCCGCCGACGCGGAGGTGCGGTTGCGCTGGCGGGTGCAATTCGAGATCGATCGCACGGGACAGACCGACCTGGTGTGGAACGGAGCGGGCCACATCGAGAGCGGCGTGGTGACGCTCGCGACGTTCGACCCGGACGGCCAGCCCATGGGCCCGGAGGAGATCCGCCTCGTCGCCTTGCACGAGATCGGCCACCTGCTCGGCCTCGATCATTCGCCCGACTCCGGCGACGTCATGTTCCCCGTGGCCACGGTCGGCCGGCTGTCGCGGCGGGACGTCGAGACCGCGCGCCTGCTCTACCGCCTGGCGCCGGGCAGCATCCGCTAGGCGCGCCCGGTATATTCCTTCCAGGGAAGGTCTCATGGCCGGGCGCGGTATCGTGACGTTTCTCACCCACCACCAGCCGGATGGCGGGGCGGTGACGCTCGCCCAGGCGCTCGACGCCCGGGTGCGCGAGGGCGGGCTGGTCGAGCGCCGCGCGGACGGCGCGGTGCGCTGCTACGCCTGCGGCCACCGCTGCCTCGTCAAGCCGGGGCGGCGCGGGATCTGTAAGGTCCGGTTCAATCGGGACGGCACGCTGTTCGTGCCGGCGGGCTACGTGGCGGCGCTCCAGTGCGACCCCACCGAGAAGAAACCCTTCTTCCACTGCCTCCCCGGGTCGGACACGCTCACCTTCGGTATGCTGGGTTGCGACTTCCACTGCGGGTACTGTCAGAACTGGCTGACGTCGCAGGCGCTGCGCGACGACGCGGCGGGGGTCCAGCCGATGGACGTCACCCCCGCCGACCTCGTGCGCCTCGCGCTGCGGCAGGGCGCCCGGATGGTGGGGTCCTCCTACAACGAACCGCTGATCACGGCCGAGTGGGCGGGGGACGTGTTCACCGTCGCGCGGGCGCACGGCCTCAAGACCGCGTTCATCTCGAACGGCAACGCGACGGCCGAGGTGCTCGACTACATCCGGCCGGTGACCGATTGCTACAAGATCGATCTCAAGGCGATGGACGACAAACGCTACCGCGAGCTGGGCGGTGTGCTCCAGCACGTGCTCGACGCCATTGCGATGGTCCACGAGCGCGGGTTCTGGATCGAGGTCGTCACGCTGGTGGTGCCCGGCTTCAACGACGACGACGCGCAGCTGACGCGCGCCGCCGAGTACATCGCCTCGGTATCGCCCGAGATCCCATGGCACGTCACGGCGTTCCATAAGGACTACAAGATGACGGATCCGGAGAACACCCCTGCGCGGACGCTCGTCCGCGCGTGCGAGATCGGGGCGCGGGCCGGGCTCAAGTTCGTCTACGCGGGCAACCTCCCCGGCCGCGTGGGGCGGTGGGAGAACACCTACTGCCCGGACTGCGGCGACCTGCTCGTCGAGCGGCACGGGTACCTGATCCAGCGGCAGCGTGTCGGGCCCGACGGGGCCTGCCCGAGCTGCGGCCGGCGGGTGCCGGGCATTTGGTCGTAACGCTGCTGACGGCGCTCCTCGTTCAGGGGACGGATGCGTCCTTCAGCGCGCAAACGTTCGACCCCCTCGTGCTGGACGGAATCCGGCGCGGCGCGTTTCCCGGCGCCGCGCTGGTCGTGGGGCGCCGCGACACGATCCTCTTCGCCCGCGGCTACGGCCGGGTCACGTGGTCCGCGTCGGCCCCGCCGGTCCGGCCGGACAGCACGCTGTACGATCTCGCGTCGCTCACCAAGGTGATCGCCACCACCACGGCCCTCATGATCCTGGTGGATCACGGCGCGCTGCGGCTCGACGCGCCGGTCGCCCGATACGTGCCGGAATTCGACGGCCCGGGCACGGACGCGATCACGGTCCGGCACCTGCTGACCCACACGTCGGGGCTCCGCGCCACCCTGCCGCTGCACCGGGAGGCGCCGGACAGCGCGGCCGCCCTGGGGATGCTGCTCGCCGCGACGCCCATCAGGCGCCCGGGGACGCGGGTCGTGTATTCGGACGTGAACGCGATGCTGCTGGGAGAAATCGTGCACCGCGCGGCGGGCGAGCCACTCGACCGGTTCGCGGCGCGCGAGATCGCGCGACCGCTGGGGCTCGAGCTGTTGTTCCGCCCGCCGCGCCGGGTGCACCCGCGCATCGCGCCCACCGGGCGGTGGCGGGGCCGCCCGGTCGCCGGCGTGGTGAACGATCCCAACGCGGCCCGCCTCGGCGGCGTCGCCGGGCACGCCGGCGCCTTCGGGACCGCCCTGGGCGTCGCGCGCTTCGCGCAGCTCATGCTGCGGGACGGCGCGCTCCCCGACGGGCGCCGCTTGGTGAGCGCCGCCACCGTCCGGCTGTTCACCACCCGCGTGCCACCGCCCGCGGCCGGTCAGGACTCGCGCGCCCTGGGGTGGCAGGCGGTCCCGACGGACGAGGACGTCTCGTCGGCGGGGACGCTGTTCGGGCCGCGCAGCTACGGGCACACGGGATGGACGGGCACGTCGTTGTGGAT
>JBOHSV010000323.1:0-3170 GCA_050921735.1 Gemmatimonadales bacterium
GGGCCGCTGCGCGAGCCGCACAAGTACGCCGCGCGCTACTTCTTCTACCCCCTGCGGTTGAAGCGCGAGTCGCGGCGCGCCGCGCTGGTGCACATCCTCGACCATTCCTACGCCCACATGATCGCCGCCGCGCGCAAGAAGCCCGTCGTGGTGACGGTGCACGACCTCATGCCGGTGATCGTGCTGCGCTCGCCCGAAGACGGCTGGCGCGAGCGCATCGAGCGGCGCTACCTCACCCGCGCGCTCAAGCACCTGCGCCAGGCGGACATCTACATCGTGGGCACGGAATGGCTGAAGCGCGAGCTGGCCACGTGGCTGGGCGACGACCGCCGGGTGCGCATGGTGCCGTTCGGGGTGGACCGGGCGTTTTTCAACGAGTCGCCCGGCGCCAGAGCGCGCGGCCGCCAGGCGTGGCGCATTCCCGACGACGCGTTCGTGGTGCTCCACGTGGGCAGCACCGTCGAGCGCAAGAACCTGCCGCTCGTCATCCAGGCCGTGGCCAAGCTCCGCTCCGACGCCGACGCCTACCTGCTCCAGGTGGGCGGGAAGTTTTCGTCCGACCAGGAGCATCTGATCGACCGTCTGGGACTCCGGAACTACGTGCGGCGCGTGCCCTGGGCGCAGGAGAGCCAGCTGCGGCGCGCGTATCGGGCGGCCGATGTGCTGTTATTTCCCTCGCTGTACGAGGGCTTCGGGTTCCCGATGCTCGAGGCGTTCGCGTCCGGCTTGCCGGCCGTGGCGAGCTCGGCGGGCGGGCTCAAGGAAGTGGCCGGTGACGCGGCGGTGATCGTGGACAGCCGCGATCCGGGGGCGTACGTGGAGGCGGTGCTCGAGCTGGCCGGCGACGAGGAGGGGCGCGAGATGTTGGTAGAAAAGGGGCGCCTGCGGGCGCGGGAATTCACGTGGCGCAGCACGGCGGAGCGGACCGCGGAGCTGTATCAGGTTTTCCTGTGACCGTATCCCCTTGTGTTCGGAGTAGTTAGCCTGCATGTTAAGCCCCCTGACTTTCTTTCGCCCTTGGGGAAAGCTCTCGAGATGACGTTGCGCCACGCCGGGCGGATCGCCGGCGTTCTGCTGCTCGTCGCGCCCACGGCGGCCACCGCGCTCCGAGCCCAGCAACCCACCGCCGCGCAGGTCCAACAGGCGCTCCAGCAGCCGGGCCTCGCCGACATCCTGCGCTCGCGGACCCGACCGAGAAGGGCACGGATTTCGTGGCGTTGTTCGGGGCGATCGCGCAGATTGTGGCGAGCACGGCGGCGATCATCGTGATCGCGTCGCGCCCGTGAGCGGTTCGATTCGCCCATTCGGGCATACGGCCATCTGGAGGTTCGTGCCGGCCGAGGCTGCGAACGGGCCGGGACCCGAGCGTGGGGTGGGGAGGGCACGGTGAGACGGGTCGAGGCCGAGCGGCTGATCAAGCAGGCGGAGCGCGACCTGGAGAACGCCCGCAGGAACGTGGACATCGGCGCTTACGAAGTGGCGGCGTTCCTGGCGAACCAGGCGGTGGAGAAGTACCTGAAGGGGGCGTGGATCGTGATCAAGGGCGAGGCCCCTCCCCACACGCATTCCCTCACCGAGCTCGGCGACCGATTGGGTGTTCCGACCGCGACGCGCGAGCCCTTGGGATACCTCAACGCAGATTACACGACCGCGCGCTACCCGGACGCCGCCAACGGCATCCCGTACGAGGTGTACGACCGGCCGATGGCGGAACGGAAGGTCCGCGCCGCGGAGGAGGCGTTGGAGTGGCTCAGGCGATTGACGCGGACGAACAGGTAGCGCGCTTTCGGCGCGAGGTGCTGCCAGCGCTGGTGGCGAAGTACCGGCCGAGCAAGGTCTTGGTCTTCGGCTCGCGGGCGCGGGGCGAGGCGCTGGCCGAGAGCGACCTGGACGTGCTGCTCGTGGCTGAGGCGTTCCGCGAGATCCGGTGGCTGGACCGCGCGTTCCGCGTCCATCAGGACTGCGCCATCCGCATGGCCGTGGAGCTGTTGTGTTACACACCGGAGGAGTACGCGCGCAAGAAGGAGGAGCTTGGGATCGTGCGCACGGCGGTAGCGGAGGGGGTGGAGCTGCTGGGGCCGGTGGCGGCGGGTCGGCGCGGCGGAGATCGGTGAGGTCCACGGCCTGGAGGCGCAGCACGCGGATGAAGCGGTTGGTGAGGTCCACGAGGTCGAGGGGGCCGTCGCCCAGGACACCGAGATCGAGGTCTTCGGGGCCGACCTGGTGGGCGGCCCCGCGGAGAGCCTCGTGGGCCGCGCGGGCTGCGGGGGCTGCGGGGGCTGCGGGGGCTGGCATGGGTAGGCCAAAGATAGCGAGAACGGTTCGGTTTGCCGAACAGGTGGGCCGAGAGATCGAAGTCTTGGGGTGAGCCCTATCGCACCGGCGGCGGCTCGAAGAACCGCAGGTCCTCCATCGGGTAGTGCTTGCGGTTGAGGGTCCAGAACCGTAGACCCGCCGTCGCCGCGGCCGCGGCGATCAGCGCATCGGCGACCGCCACGCCGTGCGACCGCGCATAGCGCGCCAGGTACCCGCCGGCCCGGCGCCCGATCCGGCCGTCCAGCAGGACCTCCCCGCGGGCTTCGAAGAACGCCGCCGTCGGCGCCTCTTCCCCGGGTCGCACCCCCGCGTACACCTCAGCCCACGAGATGGCGGTGCAGAAGCTCGGGACGCCCGACCGATCGAGGGCCACCGCCGCCTGGAGCGCGCCCGCGTGCCCCCGCAGAATCTCGATGATGACGTCCGAATCCAGGACGACGCCGGTCAGCTCCGGGGGCTCTGCGCCCCCCGGGTATCCCGGCGCAGCCGCCTCACGTACGCGTCGGCGTCGCCGAGGTCGTCGCGATCGCGCCATAACCCCGCAATGCCTCGCAAGGTGGCGAGGCGTTCCCCGGTGTGGCTGGGCCCGTACACCAGCTCCAGGGCTTCGCGTACCAGCTCCGACACGGTGCGGCCCCGGCGCTTGGCGACGGCTTTGAGCCGGGCGTGGGTCGCCCGGTCGAGATAGAGTTGGGTCCGGTGCATATGATGTATATACATTGCCGATCCGGTCCCGGCAACGGCGGGGGGGGCGGGGGGGGAGGGGGGGGGAGGGGGGGCCGGCACGGGCCGCCGGCGCTACCGCCCTACCCCAGGATGTCGGTGACCGCGAGCGTCACGTCGGGGAGGGCCAC
>JBOHSV010000324.1:0-3303 GCA_050921735.1 Gemmatimonadales bacterium
CGCTCCTCAGCGCCGCGGAGAGTGGGCGACTGGCCCGCGCGATGCAGGGGGCCGGCGAGGTCGTCGTCATCGGCGTGGCGCACGGGCGCCTGGGCCTGCGGCGCCACGCCGCCGAGCTCGAGCTGCCGTGCATGCCCGGCAGCGGGGAGGACGGCGCCCGCGCCTTGATGCGCCGGGTGCTGGGCACCTCGGAAGGGGAACTGCGGCTGCTCGGCACCGCGCCCCCGGCCTATCCCCGTCCCCCGCTCGAAGTGTGGCTGGCGCGCCGCCTCCCGCGCTCCCTCGGGGCCGGGGGCGGTGGCGGGGGCGGGGGCGAGCATACGAGCTTGCAGTGGTTCGCTCCCGCCGAGGTCGTGACCCTGGTCGGCTCGCCGGTGCTGCGCAGCTCGCGGACGCTCGCCGCCCTCACGGTGGCGGCCCGCTCGGACCTCGTGCCCGAGTGGTCGGGCGCCGCGTTCACCGCGCGCCCGGAGCCGAGTCTCGACGACGAGGCGGCCGTGCGCGTGACCCTGAGCGAGCTCCGGGTGCCCACGCTCCCGGCCGCGGCGCTCGACGCCCACCGGCCCGCGCCGGAGCAGTTCATCAACGCCGAGCTCTCCTGGCTCGAGTTCAACGCGCGCGTCCTGGCGCTGGCCGAGCGGCCGGACACGCCCCTCAAAGCGCGGCTCCGGTTCCTCGCGATCTTCAGCACCAACCTCGACCAGTTCTTCATGGTGGACGTCGGCGGCCTGAAGTACGCCGTGGCGGCCGGACGCACCCGGCCCTCGATCGACGGGCTCGCGCCCCAGGAAACGCTCGACGCGATCGCGATTCGGCTGCGGCCCCTGCTCGGCCGCCAGGCGGCCTGCTTCGCGGCCCTGCGGGCGGGGCCGCTGGCCGATCACGGGGTCCGGCTGCTGGGCTGGGCGGCGCTCTCGACCGACGACCAGGCGGCGTTGCGCGCGCGCTTCGCGGCCGAAATCCAGCCGCTGCTCACGCCCAAGGCCCTCACCCGCGCGCCGGGCCACCCGTTCCCGTTCATCGCCGATCGCCGGCTGTCGCTGGCGCTGGTCCTGCGCGACCGGCCCGGCAGTCCCGTGCACTACGCCCACCTGGAGCTGCCCGACCGGCTGCCGCGGTTCGTCCCGGGCGACGACGGCCTGCGTTTCGTGCCGCTGGAAGACGTGGTGCGCGCCAACCTCGATCGCGTCTTTCCGGGCCGCACGGTGGTCGAGGCCCACCTGTTCCGCATCACCCGGAGCGGCGACATCCAGCTCGACGAGGCGGCGGCCTCGAGTTTCGTCCACGCGGTCGAAGAGGAAGTCCGCCGGCGGCCGTTCGGTCCGGTGGTGCGAATCGAGGTCGAGCGGTCCATGCCCGCGGCGCTGCGCGACCTGCTCCAGCGGGAGTTCCGCTTCGAGGAAAGCGATCAGCGCAGCGCGCTCGCCGGCACCGACGTCTACCAGGCGCCCGACCTGGTGGACCTCGGCGCGGTGCACCAGCTCGCGGCCCTGCCCCTCACCGGGTCGGAGTATCCGCCGTTCCGGCCGGCGGAGCCGTTCGATCCCGATCGTCCCGTGCTGGACCAGCTCGACCGGGGTGACGTCCTGGTGCATCACCCCTACGACTCCTTTGCCGCCACGTTCGAGCGCTTCGTGAGCGAAGCGGCGGACGACCCGGACGTGACGGGCATCAAGCTGACGCTGTACCGGCCCGGCGGCCGGTCGGCCATCGGCGACGCCCTGCGGCGCGCGGCGGCGTCGGGCAAGGACGTGTCGGTCTGCATCGAGCTAAAGGCCCGGTTCGACGAGACGGCCAACATCCAGTGGGCGCGCAGCCTCGAGCGCGACGGCATCCACGTGGTGACGGGCCTGGTGGCGCTCAAGACCCACGCCAAGCTCGCGCTCGTGGTGCGGTACCGCGACGGGCGGATCCGCCGGTACGCCCATGTGGGAACCGGCAACTACAACCGCGAGACCGCGGCGGTCTACAGCGATCTGGGCCTGTTCACCGCCGACGACGCCGTGGCGGGAGAGGTCCACGCGCTGTTCAACGAGCTGACGGGGTCGTCCCAGGCGCCGGAGGGACGGTTCGGGCGCCTGCTCGTCGCCCCCAACTACCTGTTGCGCGCGTTCCTCGACATGGTCGAGCGCGAAGCCGAGCACGCGCGGGCGGGCCGCCCCGCGCGGATCCGCGCCAAGCTCAACGGCATCGCCGACGCGGCCGTGATCGGCGCGCTCTACCGGGCCTCCCAGGCGGGCGTGGACGTCGACCTCGTGGTCCGGGGCATCTGCATGCTGCGGCCGGGCGTACCCGGACTCTCGGACCGCATCCGGGTCGTGAGCGTGCTGGGGCGCTTCCTGGAGCATGCCCGGGTGTACTATTTCGCGAACGGCGGCGCGCCCGAATACTACATCGGCTCGGCCGACTGGCGTCCCCGGAACCTGCGGCGCCGGGTCGAGGTGGTGGTGCCGGTCGCCGACCCCCGCGCGCGGCGGCGGCTGGACGGGATTCTCGAGACCGAGTTGGCCGACCCCACGGCCTGGGAGCTGGGCGCGGACGGCACGTACGCGCGCCGCGCGCCCGGGCCCGGCGAGGACCCGCGGGGCGCGCAGGAACGCCTGCTCGACATACCTTCATCTCCGGAAGGGGCCGTCCCATGAGAGCCGTGTGGAGCTGGTTGCTGCTGGGCGTGACGCTGGCGGCGTGCAAGTCCGACGCCGCCCGGCGCGCGGAGATCGAGGGGTGCAGCGAGCGCTCGTCCGACGCGCTCGAAATCCAGCTGTGCCTCGAGAGCAACTACGGGTGGAGGGAGGCCGAGGCGGGGGTCGCGGCGGCGGCGCGCGCCCGAGAGCTGGACAGCCTCGAGACGCTGCGCACCGATGCGATCTGGGCCCGGGACGACGCGCGGCACCGCCAGGAGATCCGCGAGTGCGGCGAATCGGACCTGACCCGCTGCCTGGTGGTGCGCTACGCCTGGCCCGAAGACCGCGCCGTTCGCGCCGCCGATTCCACCTGGGCCGCGGCCGCGCCGCGCCACCAGCGCGAAATCCAGGACTGCCTGGGCCAGCGCCAGTCGAGCCCGGGCTCCTGTCTCATGCTGCGCTACAAATGGCCCAACCGGCGCGCCCTGGCGCTCGACGACTCGATCCAGCGGGCCCGGATGCGGTAGCCCCCTGATCCCGCTCGCCCTGCTCGCGGTGCTCCAGACCGCACCGGATTCCGCCGCCGTCCTGGCGCGGGCGCGCGCAGCGCAAGCCGCCTTCGAGCGCACCCGCCGGGCCTTCCTGCCGTTCGCCTTCCCACCCCGGGGCCGCGCCGAGG
>JBOHSV010000325.1:0-5383 GCA_050921735.1 Gemmatimonadales bacterium
GGGCGACGGCGTCTGGGCGGCGGCGGCGCTCGCCGTCGCGCTCGCGCTGTGGCTCCTGGTGTTCTTCCGCGACCCCGCGCGCGAAGGACCGCGCGGCGTGCACCTGGTGATCGCTCCCGCCGACGGCAAGGTCGTGAGCCTGGTCGAGGCGGACGAGCCGACCTACCTGCGTGCGGCGGCGCGACGCGTGTCGATCTTCATGAACGTCTTCGACGTCCACGTCAACCGGTACCCGGTCGCGGGAACGATCGAGTTCGTGCGGTACCATCCGGGGAGATTCCTGCACGCCGGGGGGGACAAGGCGAGTCTCGATAACGAGCAGGCTTCGGTCGGCATCCGGACCGCCCACGGGCCCGTGCTGGTGCGCCAGATCGCGGGCCTCGTGGCGCGTCGCATCGTGACCGACGGCCGTCCGGGCGACCGGGCCGTGCAAGGCGAGCGCATGGGCATGATCCGCTTCGGGTCGCGCCTGGACGTGTTCGTGCCGCTGGCCGCGCGACCGGTGGCGCGGGTGGCCCCGGGCGACCGCGTCCAGGCCGGCGTGACGGTGCTGCTGGAGCTGCCTGAGTGAGCGGCCCGCGCCTTCCCCGCCCCGGCATCCGGCGCGTGGTCGTCGTGGTGCCCAGCCTGTTCACGCTGTTCAACCTGTTTTTCGGGTTCTGGTCCATGGTGCTGGCCGCGCGCGGGGAGTTCTACCGGGCCGGGTGGTTCGTGGTGTTCGCCGGCATCCTCGACCTGCTCGACGGGCGGGTGGCGCGGCTGTCGGGCACGGGCACCCGGTTCGGGGCCGAGCTCGACAGCCTGGTGGACATCGTGAGCTTCGGGGTCGCGCCCGCGTTTCTCATGTATCAGGTCGCCTTCGCCGACGCCGGGCAGATGGCCTGGGTCGTCTGCTACTTTTACGTCATGGCGGCGGCGATCCGGCTCGCGCGGTTCAACGTGACGCAGGCGGGGCGTCCCAAGGGCTCCTTTGTCGGCATGCCATCGCCGGCCGCCGGCATGACGCTGGCGACCTACTACCCGTTTACCCAGAGCGACCTGTACCAGAGCGCGGTCGCCGGGCTGCCGTGGCAGCTGCTGCTCACGTTTCTCATGATCAGCCTCGCCATCCTGATGGTGAGCAACGTCCATTACGCCCACCTGCCGCGCGCGGGCTTCCGCACGGCGCGTGGCCTGCTGGGGCTCGCCATCATCCTGAGCATCGTCGTGTTCGGGATCTGGCGGCACGACGCCTTCTTCTTCCCCCTGGGGATCGCCTATATGACTTACGGCGTGGTCCGGGCGGCGCTGCTGAGCTTCATCGAGCCGCGCGGGCGGGACGACGAAGCACTCTCCGGTCCCGTCGCGCTGCGCGAGGACGCCGATGCCGTGGCCGACGCGTACGGCAAGCGCCGTCGCGGGATCTCTCCGCGCGGGGGCGCGCCGTGAGCGCGTTCCGCGTCGAGGTTCGCGTCATGCCCCGGCCGAGCCTGCGCGATCCCCAGGGTCAGGCCGTGGAGCACGCGCTGCACGCCCTGGGGTTCGCGGAGGTGGGCCCGGTCCGCGTCGGCAAGCACCTGGTGCTGGGCGTCGACGCCGCCTCCGCCGAGGAGGCCCTGGCCCGCGCCCGGCTCATGTGCGACCGGCTGCTCGCCAACCCGGTGACCGAGGACTATTCCGTGCAGGTGGACGCCGCCTGATGCTCCGGGTCGCGGTGGTGGTGTTCCCCGGGTCGAACTGCGATGCCGACGCCCTGCGCGCCGCGCGGGCCGCCGGCGCGGACGCGTATCCCGTCTGGCACCGCGAGACCGATCTGCGCCGGCCCGACGTCGTGATCCTGCCCGGCGGATTCAGCTACGGCGACTACCTGCGCTCGGGAGCCATCGCGCGCTTCTCGCCCGCGCTCACGGCGGTCGCCGCTCACGCCCGCCGCGGCGGGCCCGTGCTCGGCATCTGCAACGGCTTCCAGATTCTGTGCGAAGCGGGGCTCCTCCCCGGCGCCCTGATGCGCAATGCCCGCCAGCGCTTCCTGTCGCGACCGGTCCGCGTCCGGATGGAGCAGCCGGGCACCCCGTTCACGCGGCTGTACCAGCCGGGCGAGGAGCTGGTGCTCCCTGTGGCGCACGGCGACGGCCGCTACGTGGCCGACGCGCGCACGCTCGCGGAGCTCGAGGCCGGCGGGCAGATCGTGTGGCGGTACGTGGGCGAAAACGTGAACGGTTCGGTGAACGCGATCGCGGGCATCGCCAACGGGGGCCGCAACGTGGTGGGACTCATGCCGCATCCCGAACGCCGGAACGCCGCGGTGCTGGGCGGGGACGACGGCGCCCGGGTCTTTCTCTCGATGGAGGCTCGCAATGCGACGCAGCACGCTGCTCGCGCTCCTGGTGCTGGTGGCGATCGCGGCCGCCGGGTATCTGGAGCGTGAGTTCCTGACGGAGCAGTTCGGGAAGGTGAAGGCGCGCTTCTTCGGCGGCGACGAGCCCGTCACCGCAACCTCCTCCTCCCTCCCGCCGGCGGGCGGCGGCACCGCCGACACGGGGCGCCGGGCGCGCGCCACGCCCACGTCTCCCCGGCGGCCCGCGGCGCCGCAGTACCCCACCGCCGCGCGTCCCGTGCGCGACGAGCCATTCGTCTCCCAGGACACCGGCACCGTCGACCCCGGCATGAGCGAGAACGACGTCTACTCCCTGTGGGGGCCTCCCGTCGGGGTGCGCCGCTCCGGTGAATGGACGTACCTGTACTTCCGCAACGGCTGCGAGTACTCCTGCGGCACCTACGACGTGGTCTTCCTGCAAAACGCGAAGGTAGTGGACGTGATCCACCGCTGGCCCGGCCATGCGTACAGCGGCCAGTCGTCGTCCCCGCCGGGCGTGGTGCCGCTGCCCACCCGCGGCGGCGACACGCTGGTCGTGGCGCCTCCGGACGCCTGAACCCAGAAGGGGCCCAGCCATGCCCGACAAACCGAGCCGTAACGAGGACGAGTACTTCGCCAAGCGGGATGCCGAGCTGTTGCGCCAGCAGCGCGACGCGGCGCAGCAGGCGGCGGTGGCGGCGGAGCGCCGGTCCCACCACATGAAGTGCCCCAAATGCGGGTACGACCTGATCGCCGGGGATTGGCACGGCGTGCAGATCGACCAGTGCACCAACTGCCGCGGCATCTGGTTCGACGCGGGCGAAGCCGAGAGCCTGCTGCGCCGCGATGAAGGGGGCCTGGTGGGGCGCGTCCTGAAATCGGTGATGCGCGGTGTGTCCGGCGCCAAGGCGTCGGACGCGTGACGCGCCCGGTCCCCTTTCCCGGCGACCCCCCCATCACCGCCGAGCTGGTCCGCGAGCACCACCTGTCGGCCGAGGAATACCGCCGCATCGAGGCGATGCTCGGCCGCCCCCCCACGTTCGCCGAGCTCGGCATCTTCTCCGCCCTGTGGAGCGAGCACTGCTCCTACAAGCACTCCCGGTCCGTCCTGGCGCAGTTCCCCACGACCGGCCCCCACGTCATCCAGGGCCCGGGAGAGAACGCCGGCGTGTTGCGCCTCCCCGACGGCTGGGCCGTGGCCTTCAAGATCGAGTCGCACAACCACCCCTCCGCCGTCGAGCCCTATCAGGGCGCCGCCACCGGTGCGGGCGGCATTCTGCGCGACGTGTTCACCATGGGCGCGCGCCCGGTGGCCCTGCTGAACAGCCTCCGCTTCGGGCCCCTCGACGACGCGCGCAACCGGTACCTGCTTGCCGGCGTGGTGCGCGGCATCGGTGACTACGGCAACTGCGTCGGCGTGCCCACCCTGGGCGGCGAGGTGGACTTCGCCCCCGGCTACGCGGGCAACCCGCTGGTCAATGCGATGTGCGTGGGCCTGCTGCACGAGCGCGACCTGATCCGCGCCGCGGCGCACGGCGTCGGCAACGTGCTGCTGGCGGTCGGCGCCCGCACGGGCCGCGATGGCATCCACGGCGCCTCCTTCGCGTCCGAGGAGCTCACCGACGAGAGCGAGCGACGCCGCCCGCAAGTGCAGGTGGGCGATCCGTTCACCGAAAAGCTCTTGCTCGAGGCCAGCCTCGAGCTGATCGCGTCGGGCCACATCGTCGCGATCCAGGACATGGGCGCCGCGGGCCTCACCAGCTCGTCCGCCGAGATGGCGGCCAGGGGCGGCGTCGGCGTGGAGCTCGATCTGGCGCTCGTCCCGACCCGGGAGCCGGGCATGACCCCCTACGAGATCCTGCTGTCGGAGTCGCAGGAGCGTATGCTCGTGGTGGCCACGGCGGGGCGGGTGCCTGCGGTGCAGGCGATCGCGGCGCGCTGGGAGCTCGCGGCCACGCCCATCGGCCGGGTCACCGATGACGGCGTGTATCGCTGCCGCTGGGGCGAGCAGGTGGTGGTCGAAATCCCCGGCCGCCGGCTCGTGGACGACTGCCCGACCTATCACCCGGAGGCCGTCGAAGACCCCCGCATCGTCGAGCTCCGGCGGAGTCACCCGTCCCCCGTCTCCCCTCCCCCGTCCCCCGAGGAAACGCTCCTCACGCTGCTCGATCATCCCTCGATCGCCTCGCCGGGCTGGGTCTTCGAGCAGTACGACTCCACCGTCCAGGCGTCCACGGTGATCGCGCCGGGGGGCGACGCGGGAGTGATTCGCGTGCCCGCGGCGACGTTCGGCATGGCGGTCACCACGGACGGCAACGCCCGCTACGTCGCGCTCGATCCGTACGAGGGAGGCAAGGCGGCCGTGGCCGAGGCGGCGCGGAACGTGGCCTGTACAGGGGCCCGGCCGCTGGGGATCACGGACTGCCTGAACTTCGGGAGTCCGGAGCGGCCGGCGGTGTTCTACCAGTTCCGCGAGGCCTGCCGTGGGATCGCCGACGCGTGCCGTGCTCTGGACACGCCGGTCACGGGCGGCAATGTCTCCTTCTACAATGAGAGTCCGGCGGGGGCCGTCCCGCCCACGCCCGTGGTGGGCATGGTGGGCGTGCTGGCCCGCGCCGAGCGGGCGGTCCCGAGTCACGCGCGCGCCGAGGGCGACGCGGTGGTGATCCTGGGGGAGACCCGCAGCGAGCTCGGCGGGTCGGCGTACTGGGAGGCGGTGTTCGGGTTCGCGGGCGGAGCGCCGCCCGGCGTGGACCTCGCGGCCGAGCGGCGACTGGTGGATTTGCTGGTGGCGGCGGCGGAGCGGGGCCTGCTGCGCTCCGCGCACGATTGCAGCGCCGGCGGCCTGGGGGTCGCCCTGGCGGAAGTGGCCATGGGAGGGCCGTATCAAGACGCGGGATTCGGGATGGAGCTCGATCTCGCGGCGTACGGCGCAGCGCTCGGCGCGCACGCCCTGCTGTTCAGCGAGTCGCACGGCCGCGCGGTGGTGACGTGCGCCCCGGAGCGGGGCGCCGCCGTCGTGGCGCTGGCGGCCGAGCTCGGCGTGCC
>JBOHSV010000326.1:0-4044 GCA_050921735.1 Gemmatimonadales bacterium
CCGATACGCTGGGCCGGGGCGGACGGCCGGTCGACACCGCGGCGGCCCGCCGCCTGGGCCTCCCCACCGGCCCCACCCGCAGCTTCCCGGCCCCCGACGCGGTGATGGATTCCCTGCTGAAGCTCACGGGGTACCGCGTCATCCGCTACGTGGCCGAGACGCTCGTGGTGCGCGGCGACAGCCAGACGATCTTCCTGCGCGGCGAGACGTTCGTGGATCGCGACGGCACCAAGCTCGAGGCCGATTCCATCCGCTACCACGAGGCCGCCTGCGAGCTGAACGCGTTCGGCGGGCCCCGGCTGTTCGACCAGGGCACGGTGCTGGTGGGCGATCGCATGCGCTACGACACCTGCCGCCGGCGCGGGGTGGTGGTCGAGGCGCTCACCGATTTCCAGCAGGGGAGCGCGACGTGGTGGATGCGCGGCGACCTGGCCGTCGACTCCGCCTCCACGCGCCTGTACGGCGCCTCGAGCACCGTCACCACGTGCGAGCTACCCGTGGCGCACTACCACTTCGCGGCGCGTGAGGTGAAGTGGATCAACAAACACATCATGGTGGCCCGCCCCGCCGTGCTGTACGTGCGCGACGTGCCCATCCTGTGGCTGCCGTTCATCTTCCAGGACATCCGCTCGGGGCGCCGCAGCGGCATGCTGGTACCGCAGTTCGGCCTCAGCGATCTCGTGCGGCCCAGCCGCAGCTACCGCCGCCACGTCGACAACGTGGGCTACTACTTCGCGATCAACGACTACACCGACCTGCTCGTGCGGGCCGGCTGGTACTCGGGACGGGCGTTCAGCGTCACGGCCTCGAGCAACTACCGCTGGCTCGACCGCTTCATCAACGGCGGCCTCACCTATTCGCGCACGGAGCAGCTCGACGCCCGGGCCACCTCGAACTCGATCACGTGGCGACACAACCAGAGCTTCGACAGCCGCACCCAGCTCAACGCCAACGTCAACTACATGACCAACGCGCGCGTCATCCCGCGGAACACGGTGGACCCGAACGCCGCGACCGCGCAGATCAGCTCGAGCCTGACCTTCAACAAGAGCTTCTCGTGGGGCACGCTGTCCATCGGCGGGAGCCGCCGGCAGAACTTCCAGGACGAGCAGGTGAGCCAGGATTTCCCGACCATCACCCTGACGCCTGCACCCATCGATCTCACGCCGTGGATGACGTGGTCGCCGGGGTTCAGGCTGCAAACGTCGCAGACGTTCAAGAACGGCCCCACGCTCATTCCCATCCCGGGCGACACGGCGGTGGACACGCTGCGGCACCTGTTCGACACCCGGAACACCAACCTGTCGTTCCAGACCCCGCTGCGCCTGGGACGCTGGAACTGGGCCAACAGCTTCACCGTCACCGACGGTCGCTCGACCCAGCGGCAGGAATTCCTCATCCCAGACTCGACCGCGCCGGGCGGCGTGCGGCGCGTGCTCTACGGCGAGACGTTCGAGACGGCGATCAACTGGCAGACGGGCATCAACCTGCCCCAGCTCCTCAGCGGCTCGTGGAAGCTGAGTCCCGGGGTGTCCATCGTGAACACCACCGGCGGCCCGTTCATGATCCGCAACCAGTTCACCGGCGGCGAGTTCGTGCAGCAGGGCAAGCGACTCCAGTTCTCGCTCAGCGCCCGGCCCACGCTGTTCGCGTTTTTCTCGGGCTTCGGACCGCTCCAGCGAATCCGGCACTCCGTCTCGCCGTCTCTGTCATACAACTACGCGCCGGCGGCCCGGGTGCCCGAGGCGTTCGCGCGTGCCATCGCTCCGACCGATACCAGTCGCAACGCCCTCGTCGATCCGCAGCAGACGATCACGTTCGGGCTGTCCCAGAACTTCGAAGCGAAGGTCCGACCGCCCCCCGGCGACTCGGCGGCCGAGCCCCGCAAGATCCGCCTGCTCAGCATCAATACCAGCTCCATCGGCTACAACTTCGAGCAGGCGAAGCTCCCAGGCCGCACCGGCTGGACCACGCAGAGCCTCACCAACCGGTTCGCGTCGGACCTGCTGCCCGGGTTCGACCTGACCATCACCCACGATCTGTGGCGCGGCCGGGTGGGGATCGACACCAGCCGGTTCGACCCGTTCCTCCAGACCGTCCAGGCGTCGTTTGCGGTCACCCCGGGAACCCTGCGCGGACTGGCCGGGTTGCTCGGCATCGCCGGCAAGGGCGGGGCCGGGCCCGCCGCCCCCGCGGTGGATACCATCCCGGCGGGCCAGCAGGGCCTTCCCGGCACCGGTACGGGCGGCCCGTACGCCGGCGGCGGCACGAGCCCCTACGCTGGGCCTGGCGGGGGCGGGTTCTCGATGGCGGTGAGCTACTCGAGCACGCGCTCGCGCACGGCGCCGAGCGGCGCCGCCGGCGGGCGGCAGGTGCTCAACCTGAACATGAGCTTCACGCCGACGCCGAACTGGCGGGCCACGTGGAGCACCAGTTACGACGTCGATACCCGCCGCTTCGGGCAGCACGCCGTCCAGTTTCAACGCGACCTGCACCGCTGGCAGGCGAGCTTCGGCTATCTCCTGTCGGCCACGGGGAGCTTTGCGTTCACCTTCGCCGTCTCGCTGCGTGACCAGCCGGAGATCAAGTTCGACTACGACCAGCAGACCCTCGCGCGCTGAGTGCTGTCCCCACCCGAGGACAGGCCGCTCATCCGCCGGCGGCGTAAGGGTGCGCGGGGCCGTCGGTTGCACCGCGGCACGTCCCATGCTTAAGGTCCACCAGACACCTCCCGACGAGGATTGTATGCGCTTGCCGCTGCGCCTGGCCCCCGTCGCCGCCGCCCTCCTGGCCCTGGCGGGGCTCGCCTGCTCGGAAACCACCACGGGCGGCGGCGATCCGCCCGCCACGCCGCAGAACCTCATCTATCGGGTGGAGGCGAGCGGCGAACCGGATCTCCCGGCCGGGGTGCTGTTGAGCTGGGACGACGTCCCGGACGCGAACCTGGAGAGCTACCGGATCTATTCCCGCGGGGGCACGGGCAGCGCGTTCGGCCTGCGCGGGGTCACCACCTCCAACACGTTCCACGACAACGGCGTGCCGCATCTGGAATACTTCGTCACGGCCGTGGACACCGATGGCGACGAGTCCAACGGCTCGAACGTCGTGCGGATCGACGAGTTCCTGGACCTGGAGCGCCCCGCGGACCTGAGCGGGACCTCGCTGAACCGGGCCATTCATCTATTGTGGACCGACAACGCGTTCTTGACCGATCCCGCCCGGTTCGACTGGTACCGGGTCTACAGCGCGAGCTACGAGCGCGGGCAGAACCTGTGCGGCGCCGACTGGGCGCTCGAGGGCACCACCGTGGCGCCCGAGTTCCTGGTGGGGGCGCTGCCCAACGGGGTCCCGCGCTGCTACGGGGTCTCGGCGGTGAGCCGGCGGGGCTACGAGAGTCTGTGGTCGCCGCTGTGGCAGGACACGCCGCGGCCCGATGCGCGGAACCTGATCATCTTCGCGTTCGACGACAGCGCCGAGGCGTCGGGGTTCCGCTTCTGGCAGGACCTGGACAACGACGGGCAGCTCGATGACGCTGAGCTCGGTCTGGTGGTGGACGGAAACCGCACCGACATCGATTTCTGGATCTACCGCGACCCGGCCGACTCGAGCCTGTGGTTCCAACCCGAGTTCACCGGCACCACGATGCAGGTGTACGGCGCGGTGGGCGATCTGACCGACATCGATCTCGCGCCGAGCGGCGGGTACGGCAGCGGCCCCGTCGAGGCCGTCCCGGGCTACGGCTACGTGTTCCGCATCGCGGAGCCCTCCGGCACCCGCTACGCGGGCATTCGCGTCACGCACGTGGGCCGGCGCTACCTGCTGTTCGACTGGAGTCTCCAGACCGACCCGGACAACCCGGAGCTGATCGTGCGGGCGGGGTTGCCGACCGTGATCCTGAGCGGTACGGGGGTTCCCGGCTCCCAGTAGCAGCCTTGGCGTCGCACCGGCTGCACGGGTAGCTTCTCCCCGTGCAGCCGGTGACGCTGGACGGTCATTCCCTTTCCATCGCCGACGTCGTCGCGGTGGCCCGCCACGGGGCTCCCG
>JBOHSV010000327.1:0-3042 GCA_050921735.1 Gemmatimonadales bacterium
GTTTCTCGAGCTGGGCCAGGCCTACACCGTGCGACGCGATCGGGAGAAGGCCTTGGACTATTTCCGCCGCGCTTACCACCTGGCGCCCAACGCCGCGCTCGCGGCCGTGATCCGCCAGATCGAAACGGAAGGTCTGGAAGCCCTGCTCCGGCCTGCGCCCAATCCGCCCCAAGGACCGTAAGTTACGTCGCCAGTATTGTTTCCGGTTGGTCGAGGGGCTAAGTTTGGCGGCTATGACTTTCGGCGGCCTGCCTGGGCGACTCGCGCAGGTGAAGGCCGACATGGCCCGGTATCAGGCGGCCGGGGGGTGGACGCATCCGGTCACGATCGTCGCCGTCACGAAGGGGTTCGGGCTCGAGGCCGTGCGCGCCGCGCTCGCCGCCGGGCTGACGGACCTGGGAGAAAACCGGGTCCAGGAGGCCCTGGAGAAGATGGACACGGAGCCGGGCCGCGCGGCGACCTGGCATCTGGTGGGCCACCTCCAGCGCAACAAGGCGAAGCTCGTGCCGGGGCGGTTCGCGCTGGTGCACTCGCTCGACTCCGCTCCCCTGGCCGAGGAGTTGGACCGCCGCGCCGCCGATCGTGGGGCGCGGGTGCGGGTGCTGGTCCAGGTGAACGTGGCGCGGGAGCCGCAGAAGAGCGGGTGTGCGCCGGAGGACGCGCCGGCCCTGATCCGGGCGGTGGCCCGGCTGGAGCACCTGGCGCTCGAGGGATTGATGACGATGGCGCCGTTCACCGACGACGTTGACGTGCAACGGCGCACGTTCCGCGGCCTGCGACGGCTGCGGGATCAGCTGCAGGAGGAGGGATTATGGCTCCCGACGCTGTCGATGGGGATGTCCGCCGACTTCGGTACGGCGGTCGAGGAGGGGGCGACGGTGATCCGGTTGGGTACCGTCCTGTTCGGAGCCCGGACGGCATGACGGAAGACGCATTTCATCTCACGCCGCTCGACATCCGGAAGCAGGAGTTCCGGCGGTCCTTGCGCGGCTACGAGCCGCTGGGCGTCGAGGATTTCCGCGTGCGCGTGGCCGACGAGCTGGAGCGGGTGATTCGCGAGAAGTCGGTGCTCGAGGAGCGAGTGGCGTCGCTGACCGAGCAGCTGCGCGTGTTCCGCGAGCGGGAGCGTGCGATGAACGAGGCGCTGGTCGCCGCGCAGCAGTTGCGGGCGGAGACGCGCGCGACGGCGGAGCGCGAGGCCCAGGTGATCCTGCGGGAAGCCGAGGCGAAGGCGCAGCGCGACCTCGAGGAGGCGCGGCAGGCGGAGAATGCCATCCGCACGCGCATCGCCGACGCCGAGCGGCAGTTCCAGGCGTACGTGGGCGGGTTCAAGGCCATGCTCGAGCGCCAGCTGGGCGAGCTGCGCGCGCTGGACGGTCGCCAGGGGTGAACCTCACGGAGGCGGTCCGCGCCGTTCGCGCGCGGACGGACTTCGTGCCGGACGTCGCGATCATCCTGGGAACGGGCCTGGGCGGCCTGGCCGATCGGGTCGACGCGGTGGCGCGCGTGCCCTACCGGGACATCCCGGGGTTTCCGGTGCCCACGGTCGAGACCCACGCCGGGCAGCTGCTGCTCGGCACGGTGGCCGGCCGGCGCGTCGTGGCGATGCAGGGGCGGTTCCACCGCTACGAAGGGTACACCCTCCAGCACGTCGCCTTTCCCGTGCGGGTGCTGAAGGCGCTCGGCGCCGGGACGCTGGTCGTGTCCAACGTCGCGGGCGGCATGCACCCGCTGTGGGCGCCGGGCGAGCTGGTGCTCATCGCCGACCACATCAATCTCCTGGGGGACAACCCCCTGGTGGGCCCGAACGACGACACGCTGGGCCCGCGGTTCCCCGACATGTCGGCCCCGTACGACGCGGACCTGCGGGCCCTCGCCCGTCGCGTCGCGCTGGAGCTCGGCGTCCCGCTGCGCGAGGGCGTGTACGTCGCCGTTCCGGGGCCGAATCTCGAAACCCCCGCCGAGTACCGCATGCTGCGCTCCCTCGGCGCCGACATCGTGGGCATGAGCACGGTCCCGGAGGTGATCGTCGCGGTGCATCAGGGGATGCGGGTGCTGGGCCTGTCGATCATCTCCGACCTGTGCCTCCCCGATGCCCTCGCGCCGGCCTCGGTGGAGCGGATCATCGCGGTGGCGCGCGCGGCCGAGCCGCGCCTCACCGCCCTGGTCGCGGGCGTCGTGGAGCGACTGACCTGATGGCGTATCCGGCGCTCGATCCCCGCCTGTCGGCCGACGCGCTCGAGCAGCAGGTGCTCACCGAGTGGAAGCACGAGCGCCTGTTCCACCGTGTCGCCGAGGCGACGCGCTACGGGCCGCCCTTCATCTTCTACGAGGGGCCGCCCACCGCCAACGGCCGCCCCGGCATTCACCACGTGTTCGCCCGCACCATCAAGGATCTGGTGTGCCGGTACCACACCATGCTGGGCCACGCCGTGACGCGCATCGCGGGATGGGACACGCACGGGCTCCCCGTCGAGATCGAGGTCGAGAAGCAGCTCGCCATCTCCGGCAAGCGGGCCATCGAGGCGTACGGCATCGAGAAGTTCAACCGGCTGTGCCGTGATTCGGCGTTCACGTACAAGACCGACTGGGAGTCGCTCTCCGACCGGATCGGGTACTGGCTCGATTACGAGCACCCCTACATCACCTACGACCCCACGTACATCGAGACGGTGTGGTGGCTGCTGCGGCGCCTGCACGACAAGGGCCTGCTGTATCGGGGGCACAAGGTGCTGCCGTACTGCCCGCGCTGCGGCACCGCGCTGTCGTCGCACGAGCTGGCGCAGGGGTACGAGACCGTCCAGACCAACTCGATGTACGTGACGTTTCCGCTGGAAAGCGACGAGCGGCGCCAGCTCGTGGTGTGGACCACCACGCCGTGGACGCTGCTCTCCAACGTGGCGGTGGCGGTGCATCCCGATCTCGAGTACGGCGAGTGGGAGCTCGAGGGCACCCGCTACATCGCGGCCGCCGCGCTGGCCGATCGCGTGACGGTGCGGGGCCGGCCGCTCACCGAGGGTGCGCGCGCGGCCGGGTATCCCG
>JBOHSV010000328.1:0-10559 GCA_050921735.1 Gemmatimonadales bacterium
CGGCAGGGCGCCGTCGAGCGCCAGGGGGCCCTTGGCCGCGCCCCGCCGGGCGGCCGTGACCTGCCCCTGGGCCACGTCGCGTGGGCCGATCTCGAGCCGCAGGGGCACGCCCTTGGCCTCCCACTCGTAGTACTTGGCGCCGGGCTTCAGGGTGTCGCGCGCGTCGAGCTCGACGCGGACGCCCGCCCGCTCCAGCTCGCTCCGCACGCGCTCGCCGACCGCCACCACCTGGCCCCGCTCCTCGGCCGACTTCCAGATCGGGACGATCACGACCTGCACGGGCGCCAGCCGGGGCGGCGCCACGAAGCCGCGGTCATCGGAATGGGTCATCACCAGCCCGCCAATCAGGCGCGTGGAGACCCCCCACGAAGTGCTCCACACGTAGTCCAGCCCCCCCTCGGCCGTCTGGTACTTCACGTCGAACGCCCGCGCGAAGTTCTGGCCCAGCATGTGCGACGTCCCGGCCTGGAGCCCCTTGTTGTCCTGCATCAGGCCCTCGAGGGCGTAGGTGCGGACGGCGCCCGCGAATCGCTCGCTCTCCGTCTTGACCCCCGTGATCACCGGCATCGCCATCCAGTCGTCCATGAACGTGCGGTAGACGCCGAGCATCCGGCGCGCCTCCGTCTCGGCCTCGGCCTCGCTGGCGTGCGCGGTGTGTCCTTCCTGCCACAGGAACTCGGTCGTCCGGAGAAACAGCCGCGTCCGCATCTCCCACCGCACGATGTTGGCCCACTGGTTGAGCAGCACCGGGAGGTCCCGATAGCTCCGGATCCATTTGCCGAGCATCGCGTAGATGATGGTTTCGGACGTGGGGCGCACCACCAGCGGCTCCTCCAGGGCGGAGGCGGGATCCACCGCCACCGCGGCCGCGCCGCTCTGCCCCGTCGCCTTGAGGCGCGTGTGGGTGACCAGCGCCACTTCCTTGGCGAAGCCCTCGACGTGCTCCGCCTCGCGGGCGAGGAAGCTCTGGGGAATGAAGAGCGGGAAATAGGCGTTCTGGTGCCCCGTGGCCCGGAACATGTCATCCAGGGCGCGCTGCATCAGCTCCCAGATGCGGTATCCGCGCGGCCGGATGACCATGCACCCGCGCACCGGTGAATAGTCCGCCAGCTCGGCGTGCATGATGACGTCGTTGTACCACGTGCTGAAGTCGTTCGCGCGCGGCGTGATCTTCTGCGCCTGGGCCATCAGTCGAAGGCTCCCCTGAGCAGCGCCTCGAATGGGACACGGCTCTCCGCCCCCGAGGCGAGATCCCGGACCACGGCCGCGCCGGCCTTCCGCTCGTCCGGTCCGACGATGACCGCCCGGGGGGCGCCGCGGGCGGCGGCCAGCTCCAGCTGCTTGCGGATCGGCTGGTGTCGCAGGGCGTACTCCACGGCGATGCCGCGGTCGCGCAGCTCGTGCCCCAGCCGGAGGACCGGTGCCAGATCGTCCCCGCCGACGGCCACTAAAAAGGCGTCGAGCTTGGTCGACGCCGGGATGGCGGTGCCGCGCTCACGCAAGAGTTCGCCGAGCACCACATCCCCCATGCCGAAGCCCAGGGCGGGAAGGTCCGCCCCCCCGAGCGCCCGCAGCAGGCCGTCATAGCGTCCCCCGCCGCAGATGGCCCGGAGCCGCTTACCGGTATCGAACACCTCGAAGACGATCCCGGTGTAGTATGCCAGCCCACGCACGATCGACAGGTCCACCTCGACGAAGTCCGCCAGGCCCATGGCCGCGAGCGCGTCGCACGCCTCGCGCAGCGGCGCGGCCGCCGGCTCGCCGTTGACCCGGGCGAGCGCGTCGCGGACGGCCTCCAGCCCGCGGAGCGGCGCGATCTCGAATACGGCGGCGACGCCCGGCGCGTCGAATCCCGCGTCCCGCAGCTGCTTCTCGAGGGCCTCCCGGGGCACGCGGGCGCCGCGGTCGATCACCCCGAACGCGACACCCAGCGCGCGTTCCGCGACGCCTCGTCCGAGCAGCAGCGCCCGCAACACCCGCCGGTCGGCCACCCGGACCCGCACGTCCTCGGGCCCGAAGCCCAGCGCGCGCAGGATGTCGACGGCGGCGGCGATGAGCTCCGCGTCCGCCAGCGGACCGGCCTCGCCGATGAGATCCATGTTGAGCTGGAAGTGCTCGCGCAGGCGGCCCCGCTGTTGCCGCTCGTAGCGGAACAGCTGGGGGATCGAGAACCAGCGGATCGGCTTCTTCAGCGCCTGCGCGCGGGCGCCCACCATGCGGGCCAGCGTCGGCGTCATCTCGGGACGGAGCGCGATTTCCCGGTCGCCCTTGTCCCGAAACGCGTACAGCTGCTGCTCGATCTCCTCGCCACTCTTCCGGGTGTACAGCTCGAGCGGCTCGAGCGGGGGCCCATCGTACTCCTCGAAGCCGTACCGGGCCGCCACCGCGCGCCAGGCGGTGAAGATGTGGCTTCGGAGAGCGAGATCGTCGGGATAAAAGTCGCGAAAGCCGGGCAGGGCTTGTCCTGGCATCGCAACAATTTACCCGACCGGCGCGAAGCCGGGCAAGCGGGCCAGCGCGTCGCCGACCGTGTGGAACGAGCCGGTGACGAGCACCGTGCCCGCACCGGCCTCACCGAGCGCGAGGGCGCGGTCGAAGTCCGGCTCGAACAGCGCCTCGGCCGGGCGCCCCGAGCCGGCGTGGCGCTCGGCCCACGGCGCGAGCGCGGTCCAGGTCCACCGCTGCGGACCCGGCACCGACGGCGCCACCGTGAGGATCAACCGGTCCACCTCGGCGACGAGCCGGTCGAGCATCGGCGCCCAGGCCTTGTCGTTGCGGATCCCGACGACGGCGTGGAGCGGCCGGGCCGGCGGCTCCTCCCGCAGAGTCTGGACCAGCACCTGGATCCCGTCCGGGTTGTGGGCGACGTCGAACAACCACCGCCCACGCCGATCGAACCGCCCCGCGACCCGCACGGTGGCGAAGCTCGCCGGGAGGGCCTGCCCCACGGGCCCGAACGGCGGGGGCAGCCGGTTCAGCGCCGCCAGGGCCACCCACGCGTTCCCCCACTGGTACCGGCCGCGCAGGCCCAGCCGCGTTCCGGCGGGCAGCGCCGCGCTCGTGTCGACCACGATGATCGGGCTCGCGCCGCGCCGCTCGGCTTCGGCCACCAGCGCGCGCCGCACGGCCGCGTCCCGCTCCCCCGTGACGAAGGACACGCCGGGCTTGGCGATTCCCGCCTTTTCGCGCGCGATCCCCACGAGGCTGGAGCCGAGGTAGTCGCTGTGCTCGAGGGCGATCTTCGTCACGACGGTCGCGAGCGGGGTGATGACGTTGGTGGCGTCGAGCCGGCCGCCCAATCCGACCTCGACCAGGGCCACGTCCACGCCCCGCGCCGCCAGGTCGGCGAAGCCGATCGCCGTGATCGCCTCGAAGAAGCTGGCGTCCACTCGCTCGATGTGCGGCGCGAGGAACGAGACCCACTCGGCGAGCGCGTCTTCGCTGATCGGCACCCTGTTGACCAGCACCCGCTCGCACACGCTGACCAGGTGGGGCGAGGTGTACACGCCGACGCGGAAGCCCCGCGCCTCGAGCTCAGCCGCGATCAGCGCGCACACCGACCCCTTGCCGTTGGTGCCACCGACGTGCACCGCGGCGAAGTGGCGCTCCGGTCGGCCGAGCACGTCGAGCAGGGCCTGGGTGGGCCCGAGGCTCCATTTGATGCGGCCGGCTTGTCTGGAGAAGAGAACGCGGCAGGCGTCCGCGAAGGACCGCTGGATCAGTCGGCGGCCTCCGCCGGCCGGCGACCGGCCATGTGGCGCAGCAGCTGCCCGGTCGTGTCCCGCAGCTCGCTGCGCGGCACCACCGCGTCGATCATCCCGTGCTCCAGCAGGAACTCGGCGGTCTGGAAGCCCTCCGGCAAATCCTGGCCGATGGTTTGCTTGATCACGCGGGGGCCGGCGAACCCGATCACCGCGCCGGGCTCGGCGAGGATCACGTCTCCCTGCATGGCGAAGGACGCGGATACGCCGCCGGTGGTCGGGTTGGTGAGAATCGAGACGAAGGGGATGCGCTTGCGCGCCAGATCCGCGATCACGACCGACGTCTTGGCCATCTGCATCAGCGAGAGCACCCCCTCCTGCATCCGCGCGCCCCCCGAGGCCGAAACGATCACGAGCGGCACCCGCCGGTCGATGGAGCGTCGCACCAACCGGGCGAGCTTCTCGCCCACCACCGACCCCATCGACCCGCCCATGAAGGCGAAGTCCATGACGCCGAGGTTGATCGGCATGCCGTCGAGCCGGCCGTAGCCGGTGCGCACCGCCTCCAGGGGCCCCGCCTTCTGCATCGCCGCCTCCAACCGGGCGGCGTAGTTCTCGAACCCGAGGGGATCCGCCGAGCGGACCACGACGTCGAGCTCGTGCCAGGAGCCCTCATCCACGAGGAGATCGATGTACTCCTGAGCGCCGATGCGGCGGTGGTGTCCGCAGCTGGGGCAGACGTTGAGGGCCCGGACAAAGCGGTCCCGGATGTCGATATGCCCGCACTCGTCGCACTTCTCCCATGCGTCGGGCGGGATGTCCAGCCGGACTCGCTCGGACGTGCGCGGCTTGCGCTCCTTCTTGAACCAGGCCATGCGCGCCATAGGAGGGTGTCGGGAAGCGCTCAATTTGTGAACGGGCCGGGGGCTGCGCCAGTCCCGGGCAGGCAACTCCTTGAGACGATTAGACGTAGCCCGACTGCCGGGACTCCCACGCGACCCGGAGACAGACCCCCAACCCGATGAAGCACGCCAGCAGGAACGAGCCGCCGTACGAAAAGAACGGCAACGGGATCCCGGTCACCGGCATGAGGTTCACGCTCATGCCGACGTTCTCGACGATATGCGTGAACAGCATACTCGCGACGCCGAACACGCACAGGCTGGCGAACGGGTCGGCCGCGCGCCGCGCGATGCGGAGGAGGATCAGGATCAGCGCCGTGAACAGTCCCAGGGCCACGATCACGCCCACGAAGCCCAGCTCTTCGCCCACCACGGGGAAGATGAAGTCGGTGTGCTGAGCCGGGAGAAAGGCCAGCCGCTTTTGCGTTCCCTCGGTGAACCCCTTGCCCAGAAAGCCGCCCGAGCCGATCGCGACCTTGGACTGGATGATGTGCCAGCCGGCGGCCCGCGGGTTGACTTCCGGGTTGAGAAACGCGAGCAGGCGATTCTGCTGGTAGTGCGGCAGACGTTCCCACAGGGGCAGCGCCACCACCCCGGCACCGACGTTGAGCAGCATCACCGTGAGCCCTTCCCACACGTACGGTCGCCACCACAACAGCAGCCCGAACAGCGCGACGATCCATATGCCCCACACGGCGGTCGAGAACGCCAGGATGAGCCCGATGGCGGGGGAGGCCAGCAGGAGCAACAGCGACAGCCGGGTCCCGGCCCAGAACAGCATGGCGAAGAGGATCGCCACGAACACGATCGCGCTGCCCAGGTCCGGTTGCAGGAAGACGAGGAGAAACGGGCCCAGGGTCAGCAGGACCGGGGTGGCCAGGTCCCGCAGCGTGGCGGGGGGCCGGCGCCGCTCGGCCAGCCATCGCGCGAGCATCAGGATCAGCCCGATCTTGGCGAGCTCGGCCGGCTGCCCCAGGCGGATGCCTCCGATCGCGATCCACGAGCGGCTCCCCGCCGCGGTGCCGGCTCCGGTGCCGATCACGAGGGTCAGGGCGAGCAGGAACAGGGCGGCGCCGTAGGCCAGCGGGGTGGCCCACTCCAGCATCCGCGGCGAAGTCCGGAACGTCAGCCACGCCCCGGCGATCCCCACCGCCAGCCAGATGATCTGCCGCTGCCAGATATCCGTGACGAACGAGGGCACGTCCGTCTGGCCCGCGGAGTACAGGGCCGCGAGGCCGTAGACGGCGAGCCCGCCCACGGTGGCGAGCAGCGGCCGGTCAATCTCGCGGAGGCGGGAGAATCGGCGTGGGGGCACGCGCTGTGGTGTCGAGGGTGTGCACGGGCGGCGGCGGAATGGGCAGCAGGTCGAGGGGCTCCGGCGCCGAGTCCGCCGGGACGACCAGGCGGATCTCCCGCGCCGCCCTGGGGTCGAGTCCGAGGTAGCGGGCGATGGTGCGGGCGACGAGCGGCGCGGCCACGGTCGACCCGTGCCGTGAGAACTCGATGATCGCGCCGACCACGATCTCGGGGCGTTCGGCCGGGCCGAATCCGATGAACCACCCGTGATCGGGCCCGTGGGGGTTCTGGGCGGTCGACGTCTTGCCGGCGATGGTGATGTCGGCCAGGCGCGAGGCGCGGGCGGTGCCCCGCTCCACCACGCTGGTCATGGCCCCGCGCAGGACCGCGAGCTGGTCGGGCGTGAGCTCGAGCGAGGTCGCCGCCTGCCGCTGCGGCCGCACGACGTAGGGCGTCCGCGCGTCCCCGTCGGTGGCGAGCATCTGATACAGCCGGACCATGCTGATCAGCGTCTGCGCGTTCTCGCCCTGTCCGATGGCGAGGTTGAGCGTGACGGCCGACGTCCAGCCTTGCGACCCGTACAGGCGGTCGTAGTACTCCGTACCGGTGGGGAACTCCGAGGGGATCTCGCCGGGGAGGTCGATCCCGGTGCGGCGCCGGAAGCCCCAGGCGTTGGCGTCGTCGAGCAGCGACGCGAGCGTGAGCTTGAGGCCCAGCTGATAGAAGTACACGTCGCAGCTGTGCGCGATCGCCTCGGTGAGCGAGAGATCGCCGTGCCCCTGGGCCTGCCAGCACCGGAAATACCGATTCCCGAACTGGAGGCCCCCGCGGCACGGGATGGGCATGCGGCTGTGGGCCGTCACGAGGCGCCGCTTCAGCGCCATCGCGGCCATCGCGAGCTTCCACGCCGAGCCCGGGGGATAGCGGGCCTGGATGGCGCGATTGATCAGCGGATGCGCCTCGCTCTCGTTCAGCGTGCGCCAGTAGGCCGGATCGACCCCGCCCACGAACGCGTTGGGGTCGAACCCCGGCGCGCTGTACAGCGCGAGGATCTCGCCGGTGTGGGGATTCATCGCCACGACGGCGCCCCGCTGGCCCGCCGGGAAGATGTCCGCCACGTAGCGCTGCAGCTCGAGGTCGATGGTGGTGCGCAGCGGCCGCCCCGGCACGGGGGCCAGGGCGGGCGCCTCGTCGGCCTCGCGGATCAGGTGGCCCAGCGCGCTCACCTCCACGAACCGCACGCCGTCCGACCCCCGCAACGAATCGTCGTAGGTGCGCTCCAGCCCGTCCTTGCCCACCAGGCTGCCGAGCCGCACGTCGCGAAACCGCCTGCTCGCGAGCTCGCTCTCGGTGACCTCGCCCACGTACCCGATCAGGTGGGCCGCGAGCGCGCCGTCCGGGTAGGAGCGCTTGGGCTCCGTCTGGATCACGAGGCCCGGGATGGTCGTGCGGCGCTCCTCCAGCGCCGACACGACCTCGAACGACGCATCGGTGAGTACCGGGACCGGGTTGTACGGCGCGCCGCGGTGCCGCTCGAGGATCCCGTCGATGGCGGCGCTGTCGAGGCCCACGATCCGGGCGATCCGGCCGAGCGCCGCGCGCATTTCCCGCTCGGGGCCGGGCAGCAGGGCGACGGTGTACCCCGGCACGTTTTCCGCCAGCACCCGCCCGTTGCGGTCGGTGATCACGCCACGCGGCGCCGGCAGGGTGATCTGGCGCAGCCGGTTGGTCTCGGATTGGAGCTGGTACTTGCCGTGCCCCAGGATCTGCGCGCGGAAGAACGCGCCGCTCATGAGGGCCATCGTGCCCCACAGCACCAGGCGCGCGTGGCGCCCGCGGCGGTCGAGCAGGTGGGGGTGGAAGGCGTTCATGCCGGGCTGTAGCGCGCCGTCACCCAGCGTCCGAACAGCCACAACACCACGACGCCGGTGAGCGCCGTGGTGAGGCTCTGCAGCGGCGACCAGACCAGGAGGTGCCAGGCGAGCACCTGGCCCGTGAGCGTCCCCGACGCGAGCGCCACCACGAGGTTGCGGATCCACGTGCCCGCGAAGAACAGGCCGCCATTCACCAGGAGGTTCTCCGCGAAGAACACGGCTTTGCTCCAGGCCGCGAGGTAGCCCACCAGCGTGTGGGCCAGCGCTCCGGCGCCGAAGCTCGCCGGGGTGAGCGCATCGCGCAGCAAGCCCACGAAGAATCCCGCGGCGGCGCTGGGACCGGGCTGGGCGCGGATGGTGTAGATCAGCAGCGCGAGCAGCAGAAAATCCGGCGCCACGCGGTCGTCCCCCAGCCGGCTGCGGATCGAGAAGTGCAGCGCCACGAGGCCCCCCAGGATCACCAGGTGGCGATAGCGGTCGCTGCGTCTCATCGCCCCGCCGGCCTGAACGCGTCGCGCACGTCGCCGCCGCGGCCCGCCGTCAGGATCATGACGTGCGAGACGGCCGACGGATGCACTGCGGGGCGCACGAGGTAGGTGCGTGCCCATCCCTCGGCCTCGCCCGCTACGCCCACGATGGTGCCGAGCGGAATGCCCCGCGGGTACACGCCCCCGAGACCGGAGGTGAGGATCACGGTGCCGTCCGCCACGACCTGGCGGTACGGGACGCCCCGGAGCTCCAGCAACCAGACGCCGGGCGCCAGCGCGCCGTGCGGGGCGACGATGCCGAACACGCTGCCGTCGGCCGCCATCGCGCTGGCGCGGAAGTCGGGGTGAGCCCAGGTGAGCACGATGCTGGTCCGCGCGTCGACCGCGCGCACCAGGCCCACCAGGCCCTCGGGACTCACGACGCCGGCCAGTGACCGGACGCCCTGCTCGCGCCCGGCCGAGACCACCAGCGTGAGCGGATCGGTGGCCTCGGCCTGGTGCAACACCTCGGCGGCCACATGGCCCCACACGAGCCGCTGCCCGAGCCCCAGCAGCCCGCGCAGGCGTTCGTTTTCGCGCCGCAGCTCGGGCAGGAACGACGCGGCCAGGGCGGCGGAATCGCGTTGCGCGGTGACGGCCTCGAATCGGGTGCGCGACGTGCGCAGCTCTTCGGAGGCCTGTTGAAGGACCAGGAATGGGGCCAGTACCGTCTGCCGCAGGACGCGCGCGACCGGATCGCGCACCGCGTCCGGCAGGCCCATGGCTCCGAAGGACAACGCCAGGCATCCGAGAAAGACCAGCGTATCGGCCCGCGACGCGTAGCGATCTCCTCCCAGCGCCATCTGGCTACGTCGTCAGCACGCTGCGGTACTTCTCCGGATCGGCGAGGATGAGGCCCGTCCCCCGCACGACGCAGGTCATGGGATCCTCGTCGAGATGGATCGGCAGCCCCGTCTCCTGCTGCAACAGGAGGTCGAGCCCCCGGATCAACGCTCCCCCGCCGGTCATGACGATCCCGCGGTCCACGATGTCCGCCGCCAGCTCGGGGGGGGTGATCTCCAGCGCCCGCCGCACGGCGTCCACGATCTGCTGGATCGGCTCCTGCACCGCCTCGCGGATCTCGCTCGAGTGCACGCGCACGATCTTCGGGATGCCGGAGACCAGGTCGCGCCCCTTCACCTCCATCTCGCGCTCGTCCCCCACCGAGGCCGCCGAGCCGATCTGGATCTTGATCTGCTCGGCCGTCGGCTCGCCGATCAGGAGATTGTAGTTCTTGCGCATGAACTGCACGATCGCCTGATCCAGCTCGTCGCCCCCCGTCCGGATCGAGGTGTCGGACACGATGCCCGAGAGGGCGATCACCGCGATCTCGGTCGTCCCGCCCCCGATGTCGATCACCATGTTCCCGGTCGGCGTCTCCACCGGCAGGCCCACGCCGATCGCCGCCGCCATGGGCTCCGCCACCATCCACACTTCCTTGGCGCCCGCCGAGTGCGCGGAGTCGCGCACCGCGCGCTTCTCGACTTCGGTGATGCCGCTCGGCACGCACACGATCACCTTGGGCTTCACCCGGAACACGTGCCGGTCGATGATCGTCTTGAGAAAATAGCGCAGCATCTTCTCGGTGACGTCGAAGTCGGCGATCACGCCGTCCTTCAGCGGGCGTACCGCCAGGATGCCGTCGGGCGTGCGGCCCAGCATCCGCTTGGCCTCGAGCCCGATGCCCTTGATCTTGCCGGTCGATTTCTCGATCGCGACCACGGAGGGCTCGTTCAGCACGATCCCCTCACCCTTGACGTACACCAGGGTGTTGGCGGTGCCGAGATCCACGGCGATTTCGTTCGCCGGGCTCCAGGCTCCGATCACGAAGTTCGGCCAGCGAATCGGCACGTCGGTCGTCGGGTACGGGGAATAGGCGGGCGCTCCGAGCGCGGATCAAAGTAACCAAAAGCGTAACTCCAAGCAAGGTCGATGCTTGACGCCCCTCCGGCGGGCCGCTAGCGTTCCGCCCATGGTTCGCGTCCGCGCCACGGAGATCGCCGCCGTCGACCTCGCGGTCTGCGACCGCTGCGGCCTCTGCCTGCCACTCTGCCCCCCCGAAGCCATCCACCTCGAGGCCAACGTCCTGACCGTGGACGGGCCCCGCTGCACGGGCTGCCGCAAGTGCATCGCCCCGTGCCCGGTCGGGGCGCTCGCGATGGTGCCCGATGCCTGACGTCGACGTCCTGGTCGTAGGCGCGGGCCCCGCCGGGTCGGTGGCCGCGCTCGAGGCCCGACGGGCGGCCCCCGAGCTCGACG
>JBOHSV010000329.1:0-3160 GCA_050921735.1 Gemmatimonadales bacterium
GCGCCCGCGGGCCGCACGGCGCTCGCCCACACCCGCTGGGCCACGCACGGCGCCCCCAACCAGGTCAACGCCCACCCGCACACCGACTGCGGCGGCCTGCTGGCCGTCGTCCACAACGGGATCATCGAGAACGCGCCCGCCCTGCGGACGGCGCTGGGCCAGCGCGGCCACGTGTTCCGCTCCGAGACCGACACGGAGGTGCTGGCGCACCTGATCGAGGACCGCCTGTCCCGGGGAGGCTCGCTGGCCGACGCGGTGGCCGCGGCCCTGCGGCAGGTCGAGGGCACCTACGGGATCGCCGTCGTGTCGGTGCGCGAGCCGGACACGATCGTCGCGGCCCGGCGCGGCTCGCCCCTGCTCGTGGCCCTGGGGAACGGCGAGCACTTCGTCGCGTCCGATGCCTCGGCCGTGCTCGCCCACACCCGATCGGTCGTGTACCTCGACGACGGCGAGATGGCGGTCGTGCGGCCGGGCGAGTATCGCATCACCGACCTCGCGGCCGGAGAGAAGGAGAAGGTCGTGACCCAGGTGGAGTGGGATCTGGCGACCATCGAGCGCGGCGGCTACGCCCACTTCATGCTCAAGGAGATCCTGGAGCAGCCCGAGTCGCTGCGGAACACGCTGCGCGGGCGCCTGCTCGAAGACGAGGGCACGGTCCGGCTCGGCGGCCTGAACATCTCCGACGACGACCTGCTCTCGATCGAGCGCATCGTGATCACCGCCTGCGGCACCTCGTGGCACGCGGGGTTGATCGGCGAGTTCATGATCGAGGAGCTGGCCCGCATCCCCACCGAGGTGGAGTACGCGTCGGAGTTCCGCTACCGCAATCCGATCGTGGACGAGCGCACCCTGGTGGTGGGCATCTCGCAGTCGGGCGAGACGGCCGACACACTGGCGGCCCTGCGCGAGGCCAAGCGGCGCGGCGCGCGAACGCTCGGGCTCGTCAACGTCGTGGGGAGCACGATCGCGCGGGAAGTGGACGGCGGGATCTACCTGCACGCGGGGCCCGAGATCGGCGTGGCGAGCACCAAGGCGTTCACCAGCCAGATCGCGGCGCTCGCCCTGGTGACGTTGAGGCTCGGCCGGCTGCGGGCGCTGTCGGTGCTCCAGGGGCGCGAGCTGGTGCGCGCGCTCACGGGCCTGCCCGAGCTGGTCGAGCGGGTGCTGCGCGCCACGGCGCCGGTGGTGGAGGGGGTGGCCGAGCGGCTGATGCGCGCGACCAACGTGCTGTATCTCGGGCGGGGGTACAACTTCCCCGTCGCGCTCGAGGGGGCGTTGAAGCTCAAGGAGATCTCCTACATCCACGCCGAGGGGTACCCCGCGGCCGAGATGAAGCACGGGCCGATCGCGCTGATCGACGACCTGATGCCGGTCGTCTTCATCGCGCCCCACGACGGCGTGTACCAGAAGGTCGTGGGCAACGTGGAGGAGGTGAAGGCGCGGGGCGGGCGGGTGATCGCGGTGGTGACGGAGGGTGACACGACGCTGCCCCGCTTGGCGGACCACTGCGTGGAGATTCCGCCGACGCTCGATCTGCTGACGCCGGTGCTCTCCGTGCTGCCCCTGCAGCTGCTGGCGTACTACATCGCGGTGCGGAGGGGGTGCAACGTGGACCAGCCGCGGAATTTGGCTAAGAGCGTCACCGTTGAGTAAGGCGTTGCCCGTTGCCCGTTGCCCGTCGTGAACAGGAGCCAGGGCTCAGGGGTGGCATGTGAGGGTCGTCGTGCAGCGCGTGTCCCGTGCGGAAGTGCGGATCGGCGGGCGAGTGACGGGCAGGATCGGGGTGGGGCTGGTCGTCCTTGCCGGCTTCGCCCACACGGATAGCGACGAGACGCTTGAATGGATGGCCGATAAGCTCCTCGGCCTCCGGATCTTCGGCGATGCCGAAGGCAAGATGAATCGGGCGCTGGCAGAGGTGGGCGGCGGGCTGCTCGTCGTGTCCCAGTTCACCCTGTACGGCAACGCGTCGAAGGGGCGGCGGCCGAGCTTCGTGGACGCTGCGCCCCCCGAGATCGCCGTCCCCCTTTACGACCGCTTCGTCGCGCTGCTTCGGGAACGAGCCGGCGGGCTGCCGGTCGAGACGGGCGAGTTCGGGGCGATGATGGAGGTGGATCTGGTGAACGACGGGCCGGTGACGCTGGTGCTTGAACGAGAGGCGTCGAGGGGAGGCGTCGAGGAGAAGCGTCAAGGAGAGACGTGAAGCACGAGCGGCCGATCATCCTAGCGTCCGGGTCTCCCCGTCGCCGGCAGCTGCTCGAGATGCTGCGGATTCCGTTCCGGGTGATCGCGCCGGACGTGGACGAGCACGTGCTGCCCGGCGAGCGGCCGGATGCCTACGTGGCGCGCCTGTGCCGGGTCAAGGCCGAGGCCGTGGCGCCGAGGGCGCCGGGTGAGGTGATCCTCGCGGCCGATACCACGGTGGTGCTCGGCGGAGAGATCATCGGGAAACCCGAATCGCCGGCCGAGGCGGTGGCGATGCTGCTCCGTCTCCAAGGCCACACCCACGAGGTCATGACGGCGGTGGCGGTGGCGCGGGACGGCGCCGTGGAGCAGGCGCTCGACGTGTCGCGGGTGACGTTCCGGCCGGCGGACCGCGCGACGCTCGAGGCGTACGTGGCGACGGGCGAGCCGCTGGACAAGGCGGGCGCCTACGCCATCCAGGGTCTGGGCGCGCCGCTCGTCGAGCGGGTGGAGGGAGACTTTTTCGGGGTGATGGGGCTGCCGCTGCGGCTCGCGCTGGACCTGCTGGCGCGGTTCGGGCGGCCGTACCGGTTCGGCTGATGTGCGTCGCGCGCGATCAGCGCTTGAGCGTCACCACGATCACCGGCCCCGCCGTCGGCCCAAACCGGCTGGCCGCCTGGTTGGCGCCGAGGAAGCGCAGCTCGTACACCCGCTCTGCCAGAATCGTCTTGAGGTACGTCACGTCGCCCATGTCCACGTCGTGCAGATAGACGTGCACCTGGGGGACCTGGACGACCTCGTTCTCCCGTCCGGAGAAGATGACGTCGCGGGCCCGCAGCCACCGGGGCCGCAAGGTCTGCACGGCGTCGAAGGCCGTGCCGACATGAGGCCGCGCCTCTTCTATCTCCTCGGCCGTGATGACGGTGCTGCGGCGCTGGGCATCGAGGGAAGTCGCGGCGAGCACGAGCGCACCGAGCGT
>JBOHSV010000330.1:0-1732 GCA_050921735.1 Gemmatimonadales bacterium
ACTACAGCGTGAACGAGAGCAACTGGAACCGCTGGACGCCCGCGGTGCAGCGCGTGGTGGCCGCGTTCAAGACCGGCGACGGCGCCGTGCAGCCGAAGAACGCGCGCTACATCGGATCGCTGGTGGCGGACTTCCACCGCAACCTGCTGGCGGGCGGCATCTTTCTCTACACGGGGGACACCAGGTCCCCGCGCGGCAAGCTGCGCCTGCTGTATGAAGCGGCGCCGCTGGCCCTCCTGGTGGAGCAGGCGGGCGGCGCGGCCACGGACGGCCGCACGCCGATTCTCGATGTCTCGCCCGAGGCCCTGCACCAGCGCACGCCGCTCGTGATCGGCAGCAGGGCCGACGTGGCGTTCGCCACCGAGATCCTCTCGGCCGAGCCCGTGGTGGTGTGACCGAGCGCCAGCCCTTCTACCGGCCCGACGACTGGACCGGCGACCCCGCCGCCGAGCTCGGCGCGCCGGGCGCGTTCCCGTTCACGCGCGGCATCCACCCCACGATGTACCGCGGCCGGCTCTGGACCATGCGGCAGTACGCGGGCTTCGGGACGGCTGAAGAGACCAACGCGCGGTTCCGCCACCTGCTGGCCGCCGGGCAGACGGGGCTCTCGGTGGCGTTCGACCTCCCGACCCAGATGGGCTACGACTCGGATCACCCGATGGCCGAGGCCGAGGTGGGCCGGGTGGGCGTGGCGATCGACACGGTGGACGACCTGGAGCGTCTGTTCCACGAGATCCCGCTCGACCGCGTCTCCACGTCCATGACCATCAACGCCACGGCCGCGATCCTGCTGGCGATGTACGTGGTGGTGGGGGAGGAGCAAGGCGTCCCGCACGCGCAGCTCGAGGGCACGATCCAGAACGACATCCTCAAGGAGTACATCGCGCGGGGGACGTACATCTATCCGCCGGAGCCGTCGCTGCGGCTGGTGGCCGAGACGTTCCGGTTCACCGCCGAGGACGGGATGAGCTTCAATCCCATCTCGGTCTCCGGCTACCACGTGCGCGAGGCGGGAGCCACGGCAGTGCAGGAGGTGGCGTTCACGTTCGCCAACGGCCTGGAGTACGTGCGCCGGGCGCTGCGGGTGGGGCTCGACGTCGATCGGTTCGGGCCGCGACTGTCGTTCTTTTTCGCGAGCTACACCGATCTGTTCGAGGAGGTGGCGAAGTTCCGCGCGGCGCGGCGGCTGTGGGCGCGCCTGATGCGGGAGAAATTCCAGGCCGGCGAGGCTGCCTGCCGCCTGCGGTTTCACACGCAGACGGGCGGCGCCACGCTCACGGCGCAGCAGCCGGTCAACAACGTCGTGCGGGTGGCGCTCCAGGCCCTGGCGGCCGTGCTGGGCGGCACGCAGTCCCTGCACACGAACGCGTACGACGAGGCGCTGGCGCTCCCCACCGAGCAGAGCGCCACGCTCGCGCTGCGCACCCAGCAGGTCCTGGCGCACGAGACCGGGGTGCCCGAGGTCGTGGATCCGTTCGGCGGGAGTTGGTACGTGGAGAACCTGACGGACTGGATCGAGCGCGAGGCCCGCGCGTTGATCGAGGAGGTGGAGGGGCTCGGCGGCGCGGGGCCGGCGATCGAGCGGGCGTTCTTCCAGGACGCGATCGCGCGGAGCGCCTACGAGTATCAGCGTGCCGTGGAGCGGGGCGAGGCGACCGTGGTGGGGGTCAACAAGTACGAGAACCAGGACGCGGCCGCGCCGGCCCCCGCGCCGGACTACGCGGCGCTGGCC
>JBOHSV010000331.1:0-9497 GCA_050921735.1 Gemmatimonadales bacterium
CCGTCGGGCAGCACGCCGCTCAGCCGTCGCACGCCGCCCCGGCAACCCCGGTGCTCACCCGCGCCGCGCCACCCCGCGGCCCCCCCACGATCCTCGTCTGATCGGGTCCGGCCTCGCCCGAGGCCACCCGCAGTCCCCGACGCGTGCCGCCTCCGGGCGGCCCGCCGTGCTGGCTGACAGACGAGAGGACCGTGAGATGCGACACCTCAGCATTGCCGTGGCTTGGGTCGCCTGCGCGCTGGCCTTGCTGCCCGGGACGGGCGGTGCCCAGCAGCCTGCCGATCCACGCGTGGACTCCCTGCTGGCCGAAATCCGCGCGCTCAAGGCGCGCCTCGACAGCCTGACGCGCCGTGACACCACGACCGACGCGCTGGCGCGGCTCCGCGCGCGCGCGCAGGCCGCGGCGCAGCGCGGCGACACAACGCCGCCCCCGCCGGTCGCCGGCCCGCGCAACCTGAACCAGCTGAACCCCGAAATCAGCGTCACCGGCGATTTCCGGGGCGCCATCCAGACGGACGGCCCCCAGCGAGAGAACTTCGAGGCCCGCGAGTTCGAGTTCGCCTTCCAATCCGCCCTCGACCCGTACTCGCACACCAAGATCTTCGCGGCCATCGAAGAGGGCGAGATCGACATCGAGGAAGCGTACTTCTACTACACGGGCCTCCCGGGCCGCGTCCGGCTCGATCTCGGCCGCTACCGGCAGCAGCTGGGCGAGCTCAACCGCTGGCACCTGCACGCGGTGCCCGAAGCGGAATACCCGCTCGCGCTGCTCACCTATACGGGCGAGGAAGGCCTGATCGGCACCGGGCTGTCGGCGTACTGGAACACGGCGGGCCTCGGGACGCACGAGCTCTGGGCCCAGGTCACACGGGGAACCAACGAGTTGTTGTTCGAGGACGGCGATCGCCCCGCCTACCTGGTGCACCTCAACAACTTCTGGCCGCTGGGCCGGGCCACCTACATGCAACTGGGCGCCACGGGCGTGTACGGAACCAACCCCGACTCTTCGCTCAAGACCCGGTTGGGCACCGTGGACTTCCGGTTCACATGGCGGCCGCCGGCGCGGGCGCGGTACCGTGAATGGAACCTGCGGGGTGAGCTGTTCGCCGTCGAGAAGGAGCGCGGCGGGCTCGGGGAGACCCGATACGGGTGGTACGTGGGGACCAACTACAAGCTGGGCCAGCGTTGGGTCGCCGGCGTGCGGTACGACTACGTCGAAGCGCCGGAGGGGCCGCTCGCGATCGTGCGGCAGGTTGTGCCGTCGCTCACGTACTGGCAGAGCGAATGGGTGAAGCTGCACGCGGAATGGCAGCACCGCCGCGAGGCCGGCGCCACCGACGACCTCATCGTGCTGCAGGCCGTGTGGTCCATCGGCCCGCACAAGCACGAGATCTACTGAGGGGGCGCCATGCGAACGATCCTGTTGGCCCTGCTCGCCTGGGCCGGGGTGGCCCCGGCGCAGGAGCGACCGCTGCGTGTCGTCACATCCCTGCCCACGTACGCCGCCATCGCGCGGGAGATCGCCGGTGACCGGGCGACCGTCACGGCCATCGCCCAAGGCGACGAGGAGCCCCATTTCGTCCAGCCGAAGCCGAGCTTCCTGCCGCTGCTCGCCGGGGCGGACCTGTTCGTGACCACGGGGCTCGATCTCGAGCTCTGGGTTCCGGCGCTGCTCGACAAGGCCGGCAACCCCCGGGTGGTCGAGGGCGGGGTGGGGTACGTGGCCGCCTATCGCGGAATTCGCCTGCTCGAGGTGCCGGTGACCCTGAGCCGCGCACAAGGCGACATCCACGTGTATGGCAACCCGCACATTCACACCGATCCGGTGAACGCGTTCCAAGTCGCGCGCAACATCCGCGCTGGGCTGGAACGCGTCGCCCCGGCGCACGCGGCATACTTCCGCGAGCGCACGGAGGCGTTCGAGCGCCGTCTCCTCACGGATCTGTACGGCGCGGAGCTGGTGCGACTCCTCACACTCGAGACGCTGCTCGACCTGGCACAGAACTACGAGGAGTGGGAGTTCCTGCAACAAACCGAGTATCAGGGGTCACCGCTCGCGACGCGCCTCGGCGGGTGGATGCGCATCGCGCTCGTGTTCCGCGGTAAGGAGATGATCTGTTATCACAAGGAGTGGGTGTACTTCAGCGCCCGGTTCGGGCTCCCGTGCGTCGAGTACATCGAGCCGAAGCCCGGTATCCCCCCGACCCCGCGCCACGTCCAACGCGTGATCGAGCTTATCCGCACCCGGGGCATCCCGGTGGTCTTCTCCCCCAACTATTTCGACCGGAACCAGATCCGCCAGATCGCGGCGCGGACGGGGGCCACCGCGGTGATCGTTCCTGCGCAAACCGGCGGGGCGCCAGGCGTCGACACGTACGACGATCTGGTCGCCACCTGGATCAACGAACTCGCCCGCGCCTACGGCGGCCGCGCCGCCGACGGGCCGTAAGCGACCAGCGACAGAACCGACCGTGCTCGACCTCATGCTCCCGCCCTTCGTGGCCTGCATGGTCCTGGTGGCCATGCTTTCCTACCTCGGCCTGCACGTCATCGCGCGCGAGGTAATCTTCGTCGACCTGTCGCTCGCCCAGGTGGCCGCATTCGGCAGCATCACGGCACCGCTCCTCGCCCACCTCCTCGGGTTCGAGGCCGGCGCGACGACGGCGTCCCTGTTCGCGCTGCTGTTCACAGCGCTGGCCGCGGCCCTGTTCGCGCTCACGCGCACGGTCGGCCGCGGGCGCGTCCCCCAGGAGGCCATCATCGGCATCGTGTACGTCGTGGCGTCCGCCGCGACGATTCTGGCCGCCGCCAATTTCCCGGGTGGCAGCGAGCAGGTGGAAAAGAGCCTGGTGGGGAGCATTCTCTGGGTCACCTGGCCGACCATTCTGAAGCTCGCCGCCGCGTTCGTCCTGCTCGGCGCGTTTCATTACGTCCTGCGGCACCGCTTTCTGACCGTCTCCTTCCACCCGGACGAGGCGCAGCGCCAGGGCTGGTCCATCCGCTGGCTGGACTTCCTGTTCTACCTCTCGTTCGGCGTCGTAATCACGCTGGTCGTGCCCGTGGGCGGCGTCCTGATGGTGTTCACCTTTCTGGTCGTGCCCGCCGCTATCGCGTTCCTGTTCACCCGGGACATGCGCCGCCTGGCCTACATCGCGTGGGGCTCGGGGGCGCTGGCCTCCGCGCTCGGGCTGTGGATGTCGTACCGCTTCGACCTCCCGACCGGCCCCCTGATCGTGTGCATGTACGGAGCTCTGCTCGCCGTGGCGGCGGTGCTCAAGCGGCTGGGCGTGGGGAAGGAGGCGGCCTGACGGGGGTTGCGCTTGACATCCCCGGCCCCGGGGTCTAGCATAACCCCTTCCCCAATAGGGACTTGTATTCCTTGACGTCGATCCGCCGTCAGGAGGCCCTCGAATACCACGCGCAGGGCCGCCCCGGCAAGATTCAGGTCTCGCCCACCAAGCCGTTCAAGAACCAGCGCGACCTCTCCCTCGCCTACACGCCGGGGGTGGCCGAGCCGTGCCGCGAGATCGCCGAGCGCCCCGAGGAGGTCTACACCTACACCGCGCGCGCCAACCTCGTAGCGGTCGTCTCCAACGGCACGGCGGTGCTGGGGCTGGGCAACATCGGGCCGCTGGCCGCGAAGCCCGTGATGGAGGGCAAGGGCATCCTGTTCAAGGCGTTCGCCGACATCGACGTGTTCGACCTGGAGGTGGGCTCGGAGGACCCGGACGAGGTGATCCGGTTCTGCCGTCTGCTCGAGCCCACGGTGGGGGGCATCAACCTGGAGGACATCCGCTCGCCCGACTGCTTCTACATCGAGGAGCGGCTGCGGGAGACGCTGGGCATTCCGGTGTTCCACGACGACCAGCACGGCACGGCGATCATCTCCGGGGCGGCGCTGCTCAACGCCCTCGAGGTGGCGAAGAAGCGGATCGACGACGTGCGGGTCGTGTTCGCCGGCGCGGGAGCCGCGGCGATCGCCACCGCCGAGCATTACGTCCGGCTGGGCGTCCGGCGGGAGCACATCACGCTGTGCGACCATACCGGCGTGGTGCACGACGCGCGGAACGACCTCGACCCGTACAAGCGCCGCTTCGCCCGGAAGACCGCGACGCGCACCTTGGCCGATGCGCTGAAGGACGCGGACGTGTTCGTGGGGCTGTCGGTGGCCGGGATCGTGACCGGGGAGATGCTGCAGACGATGGCCAAGCGGCCGATCGTGTTCGCCCTGGCCAATCCGGTGCCCGAGATCATGCCGGACGAGGCGGCGCGGGCTCGGCCCGACGCGATCGTGGCCACGGGCCGCTCCGATTTTCCCAACCAGGTGAACAACGTGCTGGGGTTCCCGTTCATCTTCCGCGGCGCGCTGGACGTGCGGGCGCGGGCGATCAACGAGGAGATGAAGATGGCGGCGACGCGCGCGCTCGCGGCCCTGGCCAGAGAAGAGGTGCCCGACTCGGTCATGCGCGCCTACGGGTTGGAACGCCTCAAGTTCGGGCCGGACTACCTGATCCCGAAGCCGTTCGATCCGCGCGTGCTGCTGTGGGTGGCCCCCGCGGTGGCGTGGGCGGCAGTGGCGTCCGGCGTCGCCGGCCGCGTCGTGGACGTCGAGGAGTACCGGGCGGAGCTCGAGGCACGGCTGGGCCGGGCACGCGAGGTGATGCGCGGCCTGATCACGCGCGCCCAGCAGGACCCCCAGCGGATCGTGTTCCCCGAGGGCGAAGACGTCCGCGTGCTCAAGGCCGCGCGGATCCTCTCCGACGAGGGCAGCGCCCAGCCCATCCTGCTGGGCGATCCCGACGCGATCCGGCGCCAGGCGGACGACGCGGGCGTCACGCTCGAGGACATCGAGCTGCTCAACCCGCGCACCGCCGCGGATCAGGAAGCCGTGGCCCGGGAGCTCTGGGCGTTGCGCCAGCGCCGCGGCGTCACCCTGCGCGAGGCCCGCGCCCGCGTGCAGGACCCGATGCACTACGGCCTCCTGATGCTCCGGTCGGGACGGGCCAACGCCCTCGTGGCCGGCGTCGAGATGTACTATCCCGACGCCATCCGCCCCGCCCTCGAGCTGATCGGGTCGGAGCCGGGGCGGCGGCACGTGAGCGGGATCTACATGCTCGTGTTCCCGCAGGCGACGTTCTTTTTCGCCGACTGCACCGTGAACATCGATCCCGACGCGGAGACGCTGGCCGAGATCGTCTCCGCCACGGCGCAGTTCGTGTGGCGCCTCGGCGTCGAGCCGCGCGTGGCGCTGTTGTCGTTCTCCAACTTCGGCTCGGTGAAGCACCCCCTCGCCGACAAGGTCCGGCGCGCGGTGACGCTGCTGCACGAGCGCGAGCCGGCCCTTCAGGTGGACGGCGAAATGCAGGCCGACACCGCGGTGGTGGAGCGCATCCTCACGGAGCGGTATCCGTTCGCGAAGCTCCGCGCGGCCGCCAACGTGCTGGTGTTTCCGAACCTCGACGCCGCGAACATCGCCTACAAGCTGCTCGACCGGCTGGGCGGCGCGCAGGCGATCGGGCCCATCCTGGTGGGGATGGCGCGGCCCGTGCACCTGCTGCAGCGCGGCGCCGAGGTGAACGACATCGTCAACATGGCGGTGATCGCGGCCGTGGACGCGCTGGAGCACCGCCGCGTCACGCGGCCGTCGCGCTGAGGCGGGCGCCCGCATGACCGTTTCGACCCGCCCCGCCGTCACCGGCCGCCGCTCCGGCGCCCCGCTGGCTGTCTCCGGCCTCGAGCCGGCGGGGGACGTGCACTGGAACCTGACCACCGCCGAGCTCTACGAGCAGGCCGTGCGGCGCGGCGAGGGCGTGATCGCCGAGGGGGGAGCGTTCTGCGCCGTGACGGCGCCCCACACGGGCCGCAGTCCCGACGACAAATTCGTGGTGCGCGAACCGAGCGCCGCCGAGCAGGTCTGGTGGGGCAAGATCAACCAGCCCCTCGAGCCGGAGGCCTACGAGCGCCTGTTCGCCGACGTCGTGCGGCACCTGAACGGCCGGGACCTGTACATCCGCGACCTCTTCGTCGGCAGCGAACCGGCGTATCGCCAGTCGGTGCGATTCGTGACGCCCGGCGCGTGGCACACGCTGTTCGTGCACAACATGTTCCTCCGCCCCACGCCCGGCGACCTGGCGCAGTTCCACCCGACCTTCCAGGTCCTCCACGCGCCCGACTTCCAGGCCGATCCCGCGCTGCACGGCACCCGGTCGGGGACGTTCATCGTGCTCAACTTCGGCCGGAAGACCGTGTTGATCGGCGGCACCCGCTACGCGGGCGAGATGAAAAAGGCCATGTTCACCGTGATGAACTACCTGCTCCCCCAGCAGGGCGTCCTGCCGATGCACTGCTCGGCGAACCTGGGCGAGGCCGGCGACGTGGCCCTGTTCTTCGGCCTGTCGGGCACGGGCAAGACCACCCTGTCGGCCGACCGGGAGCGGGCCCTCATCGGAGATGACGAGCACGGGTGGTCGGACCACGGCGTGTTCAATTTCGAGGGCGGGTGCTATGCCAAGGTGATCCGGCTGTCGGCCGAGGGCGAGCCCGAGATCTACGCGACCACGCGGATGTTCGGCACCGTGCTCGAGAACGTCGTGGTGGACCCCGAGACCCGCGCCGTCGACCTGGACGCCGCCGGCATCACCGAGAACACCCGCGCCTCGTATCCCATCCACTTCATCCCCAACCACGTGCCGGGCGGCATGGCGGGCCACCCCTCGCACATCGTGTTCCTCACGTGCGACGCGTTCGGCGTGATGCCCCCGATCGCGCGGCTCTCCCCGGCGCAGGCGATGTATCACTTCCTCTCCGGGTACACCGCCAAGGTGGCCGGCACCGAGCGCGGCGTCACCGAGCCGCGTGAGACCTTTTCGGCCTGCTTCGGCGCCCCCTTCCTGCCGCGCCCGCCGCACGGCTACGCCGAGCGGTTGGGCGAGCGGATCGCCCGGCACGGGGCGCAGTGCTGGCTGATCAGCACCGGGTGGACGGGCGGGCCGTTCGGCACGGGCCAGCGCATGCGCCTGTCGCACACCCGCGCGATGGTGCGCGCGGCCCTCGCCGGCCGGCTCGACCGCGTGCCGACGCACACCGAGCCGGTGTTCGGGCTCGAGGTCCCGCTGCAGGTGCCGGGCGGCGTGCCCGAAGAGATCCTCCTGCCCCGCGGCACCTGGGGGGACGCGACCGCGTACGACGCGCAGGCGGCGCGCCTGGCGGCGCTGTTTCGCCACAACTTCGCGCAGTTCGAGGATCGCGTGCATCCCTCGGTCCGGGAGGCCGGCCCCCGGCTTTGAGCCAGCTCGAGGTCGTTCGCGATCCGCTGTGGAACAACATCCGGCTCGACCCCGAAGCCCTGGCCGTGGTGGACACCCCGGCGCTGCAGCGCCTGCGCTACGTCCGACAGCTGGGCCACGCCTTCCTGGTGTATCCCGGCGCCACGCACACCCGCTTCGAGCACGCCCTGGGGGCGTACCACCTGGCGCGGCGGGCGCTGGCCCGGCTCGAGGAGTCCGCGGGGCGTGACGCGGTGCCGGCGGACGCCGCGCGGCACGTGCGGCTCGCCACCCTGCTGCATGACATCGGCCACTATCCCTTCTCCCACGCCCTGGAGGAGGCGGGCCTGCCGCACCACGAGGCGCTGGCCGCCCGGCACCTGGGGAGCGGCGAGCTGGCCCTCGCCCTCGAGCGCGCGGGCGTCCCGCCCGAGGCGCTGCTCGCGCTGATCCAGTCCCGCAGCACCGCGCCGCTCGCCGGCCTGGTCTCGGGGCCCGTGGACGTCGACAAGCTCGACTACCTGTCGCGCGACGCGATGGCATGCGGCGTGCCGTACGGGCTGATCGACGTCGATCGCCTGCTGACGTCGCTCGTGTTCGCCGCCGGCCCGGGCGGCGCCCCCGTGCTCGCCCTGCACGAGAAGGGGCTGGCGGCCCTCGAGTCGCTGCTGTTCGCCAAGTATCAGATGTACCGCAACGTCTACTGGCACCACGCCGTGCGCAGCGCCACGGCGATGTTCAAGCGCCTGGTGCGGCGCGCCATCGCCGCCGGTCAGGTGACCGCCGATCGCATCGCGCTCGCCACCGACGACGGGCTGATTCACGAGCTGATGCAGCAGGATGTCACGGGCCTGGCGCACGCGCTCCGCCAGCGGCGGCTGGCGAAGCGCGGGCTCGACGTGCCGGCCGCCGACCTCCCGTCCGACGCCGCCGCCTGGCCCGGCGAGGACCCGGACCTGCTGGAGCAGGTGGAAGACCGCCTCGCGCGGGAGCTCGGCCTCGAGCCCAACGAGCTGTTCCTCGATTTTCCCCACAAGCAGGAGGGACTCGTGCCCGACGTGCCCGTCGCGCGGCGCGACGGGCGGCTGGCGGAGCGCCCCGGCCTGCCCCCCGCGGCCGCCGAGCTGATGCGCTCCGCACGCCGACTCCGCGTCTTCGTGATGCGGCGGGCGGACATCCCGACGCGCCCGGTGATCGCCCTCGTGACCCTGCCGCGCGCCGAGCTGGTCCGCCGGCTCGACGCCGACCGCGCGCTGCTCGCCTAGAGGGCCGGGCGCTTCACCGTCGGCGTCGTGGGCAGGGTGGTGGTCTCGTCCGTGACGGGCGGATCGACCTTGTCGACCCGCACCACGATCGCGGTGATGTTGTCCAGCCCGCCGTGCCGGTTCGCCCCCGCGATCAGCTCGTCCACCATGCGCTGCGGCATGTCGGCGCCCGCGAGCACCTCCCCCATCTGGTAATCCTCCAGCATGCCCGTGAGCCCGTCGGACGCCAGCAGGAACAGATCGTTCGCCTTGGCCGCGCCGACGTACACGTCGGGCATCACGTCGGCGTTGGCGCCCACGCAGCGGGTGATGACGTTGCTGTACGGGTGCGTCCGCGCTTGTTCCGGCGTCAGGTACCCAGCGTCGACCTGCTCCTGGACGTATGAGTGGTCCTTCGTGACCTGCGTGAGCTTCCCCTCCCGCTGGAGGTAGGCGCGGCTGTCGCCCACCTGGCCGATCAGGAACCGCCCCTCGTACAGCATCAGCGCGGTCACCGTGGTCCCCATCCCGCGCTTGTCGTGCTCGGTGAGCGTGCGCTGGAAGATGGCGCTGTTGGCGGCCCGGATCGCCGCCCGCATCAGCTCCGCCACCTGCTCGTCGCCCAGGCCCCGCAGCGACCCCAACTCACGGGCGATCAGGCGCACCGCCATCTCGCTCGCGACTTCCCCCGCCGCATGTCCCCCCATGCCGTCGGCGACCACGAAGATGCCGCGCTCGGGGACCATGAGGTAGCTGTCCTCGTTCCCCGACCGGATGACGCCGACATCGGTCCTTCCCGCGGACGTGATGTGCACCATCGCCGCTATGCGAGGAGCCAGTACGCCAGGGCCGTCGCCCCGAGCGCCATGGCCGCAGCGCTCGATCCGCACCCCTTCGCCTTCTTGGGCTCGGGGACAGCTGGGGCGCCTGGTCGCCTGGGCTTGGCCTTGGGTTTCGCGGGTGCCGGCGCGGACGGCGCGGGCCGGAC
>JBOHSV010000332.1:0-9682 GCA_050921735.1 Gemmatimonadales bacterium
AACGGCTTCTCGACGAGGCACGGCTTCCCCGCGTCCAGGCAGCGCAGCGCGAGCGCCGCGTGCGTCGCCGCGGGCGACGCCACGATGACGGCGTCGGCGGCCGCCAGCAGCTCGTCCACGTTCCCGGTGACGCGGGCGCCCGGGTACGCGCGGGCCAGCCGCTCCCGCGTCCGGGGATCGGTGTCGCACACGGCCGCCAGCTCCGCCTCCGCCAGGCCGGCGACCGTCCGGACGTGGTTCCGGCCCCACATCCCCGCCCCGATGACGCCGACCCGGAGCCGTGTCACCGATAGAAGTCCGCGACCGCGCGCACGACGTGCTCGCGCTGCGCCGTGGTCAGCTCGGGATAGACCGGCAGCGAGATCACGTCGCGCGCGGCCCGCTCGGTCTCGGGCAGACTGCCCTCGCGGTACCCCAGGTGCGCGAAGCACGGCTGCCGGTGCAGCGGAATGGGATAGTACACGGCGTTCCCGACGCCGCGCGCCTTGAGGTGCGCCTGGAGCGCGTCGCGCCGCTCCACGCGCAGCGTATACTGGTGGAAGATGTGCTCGTTCTGGGGGTCCACCGCGGGCGTCCGCACCGCGCCGACCTCCGCCAGGGCCTGCGAGTAATACGCCGCGTGGTCCCGCCGCGCAGCCGACCAGGCGGCCAGGTGCGGGAGCTTGGCCAGCAGCACCGCGGCCTGGAGCGTGTCCAGCCGCGAGTTGGTGCCCACTTCGTCGTGCTGGTACTGCTTGGTCCCGCCGTGGAGGCGCAGCTTGCGCAGCCGCTCGGCCGCCGCGTCGTCCGAGGTCACCATCAGCCCGCCGTCGCCCCACGCCCCCAGGTTCTTGCTGGGGAAGAAGGAATACGCGGTCACCCAACCCAGCTCGCCCGCCAGCCGCCACTCGCCGTCGATCGAGCGGCGCGCCCCAATGGCCTGGCAGGCGTCCTCGATCAGCGTGAGGCCGTGGCGCCGCGCGATCGGCAGCAGGCGCTCCATCGCGGCCATCTGCCCGTACAGGTGCACCGGCACCACGGCCCGCGTGCGGGGCGTCACCGCCGCCTCCACCGCGCCCGGGTCGAGGTTGAACGTCGCGGGATCGATGTCCACGAACACCGGCGTGCCCCCCGCGTTATGGATCGCGCCCGCCGTGGCGAAGAAGGTGAACGGGGTCGTGATGACCTCGTCCCCGGGCCGCAGCTGCAGCAGCTTCAACGGCAGCAGCAGCGCGTCGGTGCCGCTCGCGCACCCGATCCCGTGCCGCGCGTGCGACAGGCGCGCCACCGCCGCCTCGAGCTCGCCCACGGCCGGCCCCTGGATGAACTGCTGGCCCTCGATCACGGCCTGCACCGCGGGGAGCACCGCGCTCTGGATGGTCCGGTATTGGGCGACGAGGTCCAACAGCGGAACGTTCACCGGTCTGCGTCCCAGAAGTCCGCCAAGTTAGCGGGCGGGGGGGGCGGGGGGCGCCGGGGGCGCGGGGGGCGCGGGGGCGGGCGCCACGATCTGGCGCAGCAGGCCGCCCGCTTCCTCGTAGCCCGCACCGCAGGAGGCGCACGATGCGCGCCCGTCGGCCAGGTGCAGGCGCTCGCCGCACTGGCACATCCACCCCACGCGCCGGGCCGGGACGCCCACCATCAGGCCGTACGCCGGCACGTCGGCCGTCACCACCGCACCGGCGCCGATGAACGCGCACTCTCCCAGGGTCACGCCGCACACGATCGTCGCATTGGCGCCGATCGACGAGCCGCGCCGCACCAGCGTCTTCCGGAATTCGTGCCGCCGCGGCACGTGGCTGCGGGGATTCATCACGTTGGTGAACACGCACGACGGCCCGCAGAAGACGTCGTCCTCCAGCTCCACACCCTCGTAGACCGAGACGTTGTTCTGGATCTTCACGTTGTTCCCGATGCGGGTTCCGGGCATGACCACGACGTTCTGGCCCAGGCTGCAGCGCTCCCCGACCACGGCGCCGGGCATGACGTGGCAGAAGTGCCAGATCTTCGTGCCCGCTCCGACGGCGGCGCCCTCATCCACGAAGCTCGAGGGGTGGGCGAAGTAGTCCGCCACCTACACCCCCACGACCTGGACCTCGAGCTGCAGCTCCACCCCCAGCCGCTTGTGCACGGTCTTGCGGACGTGCTCGATGAGCTTGAGGATGTCGGCGGCCGTGGCGCTCCCCGTATTGACGAAGTAGTTGGCGTGCATCGGCGACACCTGCGCGCCGCCGACGCTGAAGCCCTTCAGCCCGACCTCCTCGATGAGCATGCCGGCGGTCTTCGCGCCCCCGGGATTCGTGAAGGTGGACCCCGCGCACGGCTGGTCGAACGGGGTCTTCGCCTTGCGCCAGCGGAACAGCCGCGACTGGATCTCCTTCAGCTTGGCGGGCTCCTCCTCGCCGAGCGCGAGCTTGGCCTCCAGCACCACGCCTTCGAGATTGCTGGCGCGGTACTTGTACGAGATCTGCTTGCGTCCGAGCGTGCGGGCGCGGCCGGTCGGATCCACCAGGGACACCTCGGTGACCACCTCGGCGAACTCGGCGCCGTGGCATCCCGCGTTCATGTACACGCCGCCTCCCACGGTCCCGGGGATCCCGATGAACCGCTCGACCCCGACGAACCCCGCTTCGGCGGTCCGGCGCGCCAGCAGCGGGGTCGCCATGCCGGCGCCGACGATCGCCGTCGCGCCCTTCATGTGGAAGTGATCCACGCCCTTCCCCATCCGGATCACGAGCCCCGGAAAGCCGCCGTCCTTGACGAGCAGGTTCGAGCCCAGGCCGAGCACGAGCCAGGGGACGCCGCGGGTGCGCGCGAACTCGAGGCCGCGCACCACGTCGTCCGGCTCGCCGGCCTGGAGCAGGAACCGGGCCGGCCCGCCCACGCGCCACGTGGTGTAGCGCGCCAGCGGCTCGTGCTCGAGCAGCTTCCCCTTGAACTTCACCTTGGGCGGGGCCGCGGCCGGCGGCCCCGCGGGCTGCGCCGGCTTTCTCGGCGCGGCCGCCTTTACGCCCCGACGGGCTCCGGACTGAGAGCGATTCTTCTTTCGTGCCATTCCTGAAGGCTCCTCACGCTCCCCGTGCGGCTCTTGAGCGCGATGATGGCGTCACCGGCCGCGCTCGCGGCCGACATGGTGGTGGTGTACGGCACGCGGTGCACCAGCGCCGCCCGCCGAATCGCATAGTCGTCCGCCTGCGTGAACTTCCCGAGCGGCGTATTGATCAGCAGGTGCACCTCGCCCGAAACGATCAGATCGATCGCGTTCGGGCGCCCCTCGTGCACCTTGCGCACCCGCTCGGCGGGGATGCCGCGCGCCCGCAGGTAGCGCTGCGTCCCCTCGGTGGCCAGGATCCGGAAGCCCAGCTCGTGGAACCGGCGGACGATCGGCACCACGGTGGGCTTGTCGGAGTCGTTCACGGTGACGAACACCGCGCCCTCCAACGGCAGGCTGCCCTCGGCGGCAATCTGCGCCTTGGCGAACGCCATGCCGAAGCTCTCGGCGATCCCCATGACCTCGCCGGTGGATCGCATCTCCGGGCCCAGCACCGTATCCACACCCGGCAGCTTGGTGAAGGGGAACACGGCCTCCTTCACCGCCACCGCCGGGAGCGGAAACTCGTCGGGCACGCCCAACGCGTCCAGGGTGTGTCCCGCCATGACGGCGGCCGAGAGCTTGGCGAGGGGAATGCCCGTGGCCTTGCTGACGAACGGCACGGTGCGCGACGCGCGCGGGTTGACCTCGAGGACGTAGACCACGCCGTCCTTGACGGCGTACTGCACGTTGATCAGGCCCACGACCCCCAGCACCCGGGCGAAGGCCTGGGTGTGACGACGCATCTCCTCCACCTGGCGGTCGCCGATGAGATACGGCGGGAGGACGCAGGCCGAGTCGCCCGAGTGCACGCCGGCGTCTTCGATGTGCTGCATCACGCCACCGATGACGCAGCGCCGGCCGTCGGCGATCGCATCCACGTCGGCCTCGAACGCGTCCTCCAGGAACCGGTCGATCAGCACCGGGTGTTCCGGCGCTACGCGGGCGGCCCGGGCGAAGTAGTCCTGCAGGGTGGCCTGGTCGTACACGATCTCCATGGCCCGCCCGCCGAGCACGTACGACGGCCGCACCAGCACGGGGTACCCCACGCGCTCGGCGACGGCCACCGCTTCCGCGACCGAGCGCGCGATGCCGTTGGGCGGTTGCGCGACGCCCAGCCGCCGCGCCAGCGCCTCGAACCGCTCCCGGTCCTCGGCCGTGTCGATCGCGTCGGGCGGCGTCCCGAGAATCGTCACGCCCGCCGCCTCGAGCCGCCGGGTGAGCTGCAGCGGCGTCTGCCCGCCCAGCTGGACCACGACGCCCCGCGGCCGCTCCAGCCGCACGATTTCGAGCACGTCCTCGAACGTCACCGGCTCGAAGTACAACTTGTCCGAGATGTCGAAGTCGGTGGACACCGTCTCGGGGTTGGAGTTGATCATGACGGTCTTCCACCCGAGCTCGCGGAACGCCAGCCCCGCGCGCACGCAGCAGTAATCGAATTCCACCCCCTGGCCGATGCGATTCGGCCCGCTCCCCAGGATGACGACGCCGCGCTCGCCCAGCGGCTCGGACTCGTTCTCCTCGTCGTACGAGGAGTAGAGGTACGGCGTGCGGGACGGGAACTCGCCGGCGCACGTGTCCACGGTCTTGTACGCCGGGTGCACGCCGAGGGCCCAGCGCCGCTCGCGCTCCGCGTCTTCGGTCGTGCCGCGGAGCTGCGCGAGCTGGCGGTCGCTGAACCCCATCCGCTTCATCCGCCGCAGCTCGCCGGCGCCCACCTGGTCCAGCCCGGCGAACCAGCGCTCCGCCCCGAGCAGCTCGTCCAGCTGGTGCAGGAACCACGGGTCGATGCCCGTCGCCTGCGCGATCGCGTCGACCGCAAGCCCGGCTCCGAGGGCGCGCCGGATCTGGAACGGCCGCTCGGGGGTGGGCGTCCGGAGGGCCACGCGCAGGTCGTCCGGGGCGTCGCTCGTGAGCCGGTCGTCGGCGAGCGTGTCGCCCGCGACCCACCCCGCCCGCCCGGTCTCGAGCCCGCGCAGCGCCTTCTGAAACGCCTCCTTGAACGTCCGGCCGATGGCCATGGTCTCGCCCACGGCCTTCATCTGGGTCGTGAGGCGGTAGTCGGCCGTGGGGAACTTCTCGAACGCGAACCGGGGCGCCTTCACCACCACGTAGTCGAGCACCGGCTCGAACGACGCCGGGGTGGTCCGGGTGATGTCGTTGGGCAGCTCGTCCAGGGTGTAGCCGACGGCGAGCTTGGTGCCGATGCGCGCGATGGGGAAGCCCGTCGCCTTGGAGGCGAGGGCCGAGGAGCGCGAGACGCGCGGATTCATCTCGATCACCAGCATCTCGCCGTCGCCCGGGTTGACGGCGAACTGGATGTTGCACCCGCCCGCCTCGACCCCGATCTCCCGGATGATGGCGATCGCCGCGTCCCGCATCCGCTGGTACTCGCGGTCGGTGAGGGTCATCGCCGGCGCGACGGTGATCGAGTCGCCCGTGTGGACCCCCATGGGATCGAGGTTTTCGATCGAGCACACGATCACGACGTTGTCCCGCGCGTCGCGCATCACCTCCAGCTCGAACTCCTTCCAGCCGAGCACGCTGTGCTCGACCAGCGCCGTGTGCACCGGCGAGAGCTCGAGGCCGCGCTGCACCTGCTCTTCGAACTCGGCCCGGTTGTACGCCACGCCGCCCCCCGTGCCCCCGAGGGTGAACGACGGCCGGATGATCGCGGGATACCCGATCTCGGCGACCGCCTCGAGCGCGGCGGCGAGCCCGTCCACCGTGCGCCCCAGCGGCGTGGCCAGCCCGATGCGGCGCATCGCCGTCGCGAACTCGGCGCGGTCTTCGGCCATCCGGATGGCGCGCGCGTTGGCGCCGATCAGCTCGACGCCGAACCGCTCGAGCGTGCCGTCCTGCGCCAGCGCCATGGCGACGTTGAGCGCGGTCTGGCCGCCCATCGTGGAGAGCAGCGCGTCGGGCCGCTCGCGCTCGATCACCTTCCGCACCCACGCGGGCGTCACCGGCTCGACGTACGTCCGGTCGGCCAGCTCGGGGTCGGTCATGATCGTGGCCGGGTTCGAGTTCACCAGCACCACCGCGTACCCCTCTTCCCGCAGCGCCTTCACCGCCTGGGTGCCGGAGTAGTCGAACTCGGCCGCCTGGCCGATCACGATCGGCCCGGAGCCGAGCAGCAGGATGCGCTGGAGGTCAGTCCGCCTGGGCATCGATCACGTCCCGCAGGGTCTCCTCCAGCGACAGCCGCGGGCGCCACCCGGTGGCCACGCGCAGCTTCGCCGGGTCGCCCACGAGGTGCGGGATATCGGCCGGCCGCACCAGGTCCGGATCCGCCTCGGGAATCGGCCGCACCCCGATCATCCCCGCCATCGTGAACAGCAACTCCTCCAGACTGATGCCCTCGCCGCGGGCGACGTTGTAGAGCTCGCCGGGCTCCCCCTTGACCAGCAGCCGGGCGTAGGCGTCCACCACGTCCTTGACGTGCAGGAACTCGCGCACCGGCTCCAGGTTGCCGACCTTGACCACCGGCGCGCCGATCCGCTGCGCGAACCGCAGCCGCTGCGCGAACGCCGGCACCACGAACCGGACGTCCTGGCCGGGCCCGGTGTGGGCGAACGCCCGCGCCACGATGACGCGCAACCCGGCGCGGCGCCAGGCCTCGAGCGCCGCGATCTCCCCGCCCAGCTTGCTGGCCGCGTACGGCGAGCACGGCGCCGGGCCGTCCGTCTCCCGGCGCGGCGCGTGCGGGCCGGCGCCGTACACTTCGCCCGTGGACACCACCAGCAGCAGGCTGTCGCCGCGCCCCGCGCGCTTCGCGTCGGCCAGCACCGCCGCGACGCGCGCCGTCCCGGCGGCATTGATCGTCCAGGCATAGCCGGGGTCGCGCGCGGCCATGGGCCCGGACGCCACGGCCGCCAGGTGCACCACGGCGTCGTACGGGAGATCCACGACCTGGCGCACCGAGTCGCCCTCGGCCAGCTCGAGCGGCAGCCAGCGGACCGCCGCCCGCTCCTCGGTGGTCAGCCCGTCGTCGGGATGGGAGCCCGAGGCGGTGGGCCGCACCGCCGCGTACACCTCGCGCCCGTCGTCCAGCAGGCGGCGCACCATCCAGCGCCCCACGAAGCCGTCGGCCCCGGTGACGAGTACCTTCATCACGCGAGCCGCGCCAGGTCCGCGTCCACCATCATGCGCACCAGCGACGCGTAGTCCACGGTGGGCGTCCACCCCAGCTCGCGCCGCGCCTTCGCCGCGTTCGCCTGCAGCACGTCCACCTCGGCGGGCCGGACGAAGCGGGAATCGGCCGTGACGTACCGCTGCCAGTCGAGCCCCACGTGGGCGAACGCGATCTCGCACAGCTCGCGCACGCTGTGGGTCACGCCCGTGCCGATCACGTAGTCGCCGGGCCGCGCCGGCTGGAGCATGCGCCACATGGCCTCGACGTAGTCGCCCGCAAACCCCCAGTCGCGGCGGGCGTCGAGATTCCCCAGCGCCAGCGCGGTCGCCCGGCCCTTGAGGATCCGGGCGACCCCGTGCGTTACCTTGCGCGTGACGAACTCGAGACCGCGCCGCGGCGACTCGTGATTGAACAGAATCCCGCTGACCGCGTACAGCCCGTACGACTCGCGGTAGTTCACCGTGATCCAGTGCCCGTACACCTTGGCCACCCCGTACGGCGACCGCGGGTAGAACGGCGTCCCCTCGTGCTGCGGCGTCTCGACCGCCTTGCCGAACATCTCCGATGAGCTCGCCTGGTAGACCCGCGCCTCGGGATGCGCCAGCCGGACGGCCTCCAGCAGGCGCGTGACGCCCAGCGCCGTGAACTCCCCGGTGAGCACCGGCTGGCTCCACGAGGTGGGCACGAAGCTCTGGGCGGCGAGGTTGTAGACCTCGTGCGGCCGAACTTCCCGCACCACGGTGGTCAGCGAATGCTGGTCCAGCAGGTCGGCCGCGACGATGTGCAGCCGGTCCAGGAGATGGCCGATGCGCTCGTACGAGTCGTGGGACGTCCGCCGCACCACGCCCACCACCTCGTACCCCTTGGCGAGCAGCAGCTCCGCCAGATAGGACCCGTCCTGGCCCGTCACCCCGGTGACCAGGGCGGTCTTGCGGGGTTGCTGCGACGCGGGCGCCGGCTTAGGTTTCGCGCGCTCCGCGACCCGCTGGCGCTTGGCCACGGTCTTCGTTTGGCGACTCATGAACGCGGTCGAATTCCCGGTATGGCTCGAGTCTGTGACATCTGTGGCAAAGGGCCCGTCACCGGGCACAACGTCAGCCACGCGAACAACAAGACCAACCGCCGCTGGTACCCCAACCTCCAGCGCGTGCGGGTCGTCGTGGGCGGCGCGGTGCGTCGGCAGCGGGTGTGCACGCGCTGCCTCAAGTCCAACCGCGTGGTGAAGGCCTCCTGACGAAAAGGGGGACCCATGGGTCCCCCTCGGTGGCGCCGCCCCCGCGCTCCGCGCCGTCGCGGCGGTCACTCGCTGAGCAGCTCGATCCGGGCCACGTCGGCGCCGTCGCCCGCGCGATGGCCCAGCTTGATGATCCGGGTGTAGCCCCCGGGCCGGGACGCAAACCGCTTCCCCAGCTCCGTGAACAACGCCTGCTGGACCTCGCGGTCCTTGATGCGGCGCTCCACCTGGCGGCGCGCGTGCAGATCGCCCCGGCGCGCCAGCGTGATCAGCCGCTCGGCGAACGGGCGCAGCTCCTTGGCCTTGGCTTCGGTGGTGGTCACCTTGCCGTGACGGAACAGGCTCGTCGCCAGGTTGCGCAGCAGCGCCCGGCGGTGCTGCGCGGTGCGCGACAGCTGGCGGTGCTTGGCGCGGTGGCGCACTACGCCTCCTCCTCCGGGGCCGCCTGGGCCTGCGGCGCCACGCCCTCGTCCAGCACCCGCAGCTCGCCGGCCACCTCGTCGAACCGCATGGCGAAGTTGAGCCCCCGGCTGCGCAGCAGCTCGGCGATCTCGCCGAGCGCCTTCTCGCCGACGTTCTTCACCTTCAGGAGATCGTCCTCCCGGAACTGCACGAGGTCGCGCAGCGTGCGGATGTTGGAGTTCTTGAGCGAGTTCACCGACCGCACCGAGAGCCCGATGTCGTCGATCGAGGTGTCCAGGGTCTCGCGCAGGCGCGGGCCGCCCGCCGAGCCGTTGGCGCCCGGCGGCGTCGGCGGCGCCGCGGCCACCAGCGGGATCTTCCCGAAGTCCACGAAGAAGCGGAAATGTTCCTGCGCCAGCGCGGCGGCGTAGGCCACCGCATCCTCCGGCGAGAGGGTGCCGTTGGTTTCGACCGTGATCGTCAGGCGGTCGTAGTCCGTCCGCTGGCCCACGCGGGTCTCCGCGACCGTGAAGTTGGCGCGCCGGACGGGGTTGTAGATCGAGTCCACCCGGATCACGTCCACGGGCATGGTCCGGTCCACGGGATGCTGCTCCGCCTCGACGTAGCCCCGGCCTTTGTTGACGTAGAGCTCGCCCGTGATGTCGCGGTCTTCCTGCAGCGTGAACAGCAGCTGCTCGGGATTGACGATGGTGACCGAGCCGTGCGGCTCGATGTCGCGGGCGTACACGGGTCCCGCGCGGTCGCGGCGGATGTGCAGGACCGCCTCGTCCACCTCGGGCGCCAGGGTCAACGTCAGCTGCTTGAGCCGCTGGATGATCTG
>JBOHSV010000333.1:0-4161 GCA_050921735.1 Gemmatimonadales bacterium
TCTGGGTCCGGCACGTGGCGCCGTTCGAGGTGCGGGACGAGCGCGGCGTGCCCTACCCCCATCCGTTCCTGGGGGGGCTCAACGCGCCGCGCCCCCAGCTCGTGGACATCGACGCCGACGGCGACGACGATCTGTTCCTTCAGGACGCCACCGGGCGCGTGATGTTCTTCGAGCGGACCGCCGGCGACGGGCCGCGGTACGCGTGGCGCACGGATCGGTACGCGGCACTTGACGTCGGGGAGTGGTTCCGCTTCGCCGACCTGGACGGCGACGGCGACCCCGACCTGCTCGCCGAAGAGCCCTTCAGCTACGTGCGCGTCTATCGGAACGAGGGCAGCGCCGCGCACGCCGCGTTTCGGCTCGCCGTCGACACGCTGCGGGATGCCGCCGGCGCGCCGATCTTCTCGGACCGGCAGAACATTCCCGACCGTGACGGACCTGGACTGCGACGGCGCGCTCGACCTCTTCCTCGGCCAGATCACGGGGACCGTGACCCGCTACGCGGCGGCCGGCCGCGACGCCGCCGGCCTGCCGCGCTTCCGGCCCGTGACCAACCGGTTCGAGGACATCGAGATCGTGGCGCGGATCGGGAGCATGCACGGGGCGAATACGCTGGTGTTTCACGACGTGGACGGGGACGGCGATCCGGATCTCTTCTGGGGCGACTTCTTCGAGCCCGGGCTGCTGCTGATCGAGAATCGCGGCTCCTGCGGAGCGCCCACCCTGCGCGGCGACCCGCGGCCGTTCCCGCTCGACGCCCCCGTCGCGACGAGCGGGTACAATGCCCCCGCGTTCGGGGACGTGGACGGCGACGGCGATGCGGACCTGGTCGTGGGCGTCCTGGGCGGCGCCTACAACCCCAGCCGCACCGCCGCCGACAACCTCTACTGGTTCGAGCGGCGGCCGGACGGCGGGTTCGCGCTGCGCACCCGCCGCTTCATCGGCGCGCTGGACGTCGGCGCCGAGAGCGTGCCCGCGCCGGTGGACGTGGACGGCGACGGCGACGTGGACCTCGTGATCGGCAACAAGATCGATCCCGACGACCCGCAGACGGCCCGCGTCACTCTGTTCCGCAACGACGGGTCGCCCACCCGCCCCGCGTTTCGATTCGCGGGGCCGCTGCCGTTCGCCGGCCACTATCACTTCGCCCCCGCGTTCGGCGATCTCGACGGCGACGGGGATCCCGACCTGGTCATGGGGACATGGCGCGACGCCGTCGCCTTCTACCGCAACGACGGCCCCCGCGCGAGCCCGCGCTGGACGCGGGCCGACTCCGCGCTCGTGCGCCTCACGCGGGGCAGCAACGCCACGCCCGCCCTGGGCGACCTGGATGGCGACGGCGATCTGGATCTCGTGATCGGCGAAGGGTCGGGGGCGCTCAACGTCTACCGCAACGTGGGCAGCGCCGCCCGGCCGGCGTTCGAGCTGGTGTCGGATGCGTACCTGGGAATCGACGTGGGGCGCCGCAGCCGCCCGGCGCTGGTGGACGTGGACGGCGACGGCGACCTCGATCTCGTCGTCGGATCCGAAACGGGCTCCCTGGCCCTGTATCGGAACCGCGGCGGCCCGACGGCGCCGGACTTTGTGGCCGACGGCGCCCTGGTGGAGGACGTGCCTCCGCTCGCCGCCCCGGCGTTCGCGGACCTCGACGGCGACGGGGACTCCGATCTCCTCGTGGGAGGGTTGAGCGGCGGCCTCGTGTATTTCGAACAGCGCGCCCCGCGCTGATCCGCTAGAGCGTTCTCAGGAACGCCAGCAGGGTCTCGCGGTCCCGCTGCGACAGGGCGCGAAACCGATCGCGGGCGCCCGCGGCTTCGCCCCCGTGGAACTCGATGGCCTGGTCCAGGGTCGTCGCCCGGCCGTCGTGCAGAAATTGCGTCATCAGGCGCAGTCCCATCAAGGGCTCGGTCCGAAACTCCGCCGGCGTGGCCAGGCCGAGGCAGATGTCGGCCAGGTCCGGTCCCATATCGTGCAGCAGGAGATTGGTGTACGCGTACACGTCCCGGTTCTGCAGGGGCCGCGGGGCATCCCGGCCGGTGCGGAGACTCGGGACGTGACAGGCGTCGCACCCGATGCGCGCGAACAGCTCGCGCCCCGCCTGGGCGTCGCGTGACGCGCGCCGGGCGGCGGGGGGAGCCAGGAACCGGACGAAGAAATCGGTCAGGTCGGTCTCATCCTGCCCGAGCTCCGGCTCGGGCACCGGGTCGGTGCCCGCGGGCAGGGGGTTGCCGCCCGGCAACTGCTCGTTCGGCGCGGCCGGGTTGGTGACCCCCTGCTCGATCGGGAACGCGCCGGCGTTGAAGTCGCGCAGGGTCGGGACGAATGCCTTGCGCCCGAACCGCCCTAACCGGCCGTCGACAAAGCGATTCACCCGGCCCGAGATGCCGTCGCCATCCCGGTCGTCGGGATCGCTCAAGGCCAGGATCACCGAGTCGGGGACCGCGTCGAGCAAACCGAAGCCGAAGATGTCCACCGAGGTGCGCCGCGCGCGCCCGGTGGCTTCGGCAGGTACGGGCTCGCCGTCCCTTCCGAGCGCCTCCCGCAGTGCGGGAGTGGACAGCTGCTGGAACACGGGGCCGCCCTTTGCGACGAGCGGGTCGCAGAACGGCACCGGGCCGTCGGTGTGAAAGGCGCTGGCGTGGATTTCGACCTCGTCACCCGCGCCGCCCGCCGCCGGGTCCTCATGACACTCCCCGCAGGCGGTGGAGTTGAACAGAGGCCCGACGCCGGTCGCCGGCGTAAACACGCTGTCGAAGACCGCGCGGCCGCGGGTGAACCGCTCGCGATCGGCGGCCGAGAGGCCCGCGATGGGATCGCCCGGCCGGGGCGGGCGGGCGCACGCCGCGACGGAGCTCAGCAGGGCCAGGGCCGCGACCGCCCATGGAGCGCGGCCGGTCACGGAGCCGTCCCGGGGTCGGTGCCGGCCTGCACGAGCCGCTCGATGCTGTAGGCCACGCGGCCCTCAGGCCGGGTGCCCCCGACGACCCGGACGACGTCACCCCGCTGGAGGTCGTTCAGGGTCAGGGCGGCGCCCGGGGCCGTGGGCCGGACCTCGGGCGGGACCCGGAAGGTCACGGTTCGCAGCGCGAACCCCGTACCGGCGATGACCCGCAGCTGTCGCTGGCGCGCATCGACCGCGCCCACGGTCCCGACGAGGGTATCCGGCGCGGCCTGTACGGTCGCGGTCGCGGCGGCCGGGAGTCCGGCGGGCCGCGCGGACGGTATCAGGTAGAGGAGCGCAGCGACGGCGGTGAGCGTCGCCGGCCGGGTGAAGGGCGAGGGACCGTGCTTCATGCATGACCTCCCGCAGTAGTCGGCGTGCTCTGCTACCCCGGGGGCCGGTGCCGGTTCGCGGGCCTCCGGGAAACGAACACGGCGCCCCCGTGGGGGCGCCGTCTCGTATTGCCGGCGTCGTGGGTGGTTACAGCTTGACGACGTTCTGCGCCGCCGGGCCTTTCTGGCCCTGCACAACTTCGAACTCGACGCGGTCACCCTCGCTCAGGGACTTGAAGCCCTGTGCCTGGATCGCCGTGTGATGCACGAAGCAGTCCTTCTCGCCGTTCTCGGGCGTGATGAAGCCGAACCCCTTCGCGTCGTTGAACCACTTCACGGTGCCGATGATGCGTGCCATACTGGTGGTGCTCCTGACTAGAACTGTTCCCGGCGCCGCGCGGCCTTCACCTTGCGGCGGGCCGCGGCCTTGTCCTTCCGACGCCGTCGAGCGGCGGGGCTCTCGTAGAACCGCTTCTTCTTGAGGTCCTGAAACAGACCGGCTTTGGTCACCCGACGGCGAAACTTCTTCAGGACGAAGTCCAGTCGGTCGTTCTCGCCCAGCGTGACTTCCACACGGCTCCTTTCATCGAGAGCGCCGCTGCCGGAAACACGAAAGGACCCGAGGCGATAGCCCAGGTCCTCGATACGGTCTCTGGTGTGCGGCCCACGGCACCGTGCCGCGGTCCTGTCGCTCGGCGGGAAACATCGCCCCGGGGGCCGGGAAAGTCAACCGCCGGCGCCTCAGCCCGGGCCGCCCAGTCGCGACCCAACATCCGCTTTTCGGCACGGGTCGCAAGCCGCGGCGTCGCGCCGCGGTGGTGCGCCCCGTCACAGCCCTCGAGCGGCCTAGGGCGCCGCGTGGCCCATGGCGGCGAGGTAGGCCCGGTC
>JBOHSV010000334.1:0-4417 GCA_050921735.1 Gemmatimonadales bacterium
GCGCGGCGGCGCGCGCCCATTCCGGCGGCGGCCGCTCGTAACAGCGCGCCACCCGGGCGACGACCGACTCGATCGCGGGCCGGCCCGAGAGCTCCCAGGCGTACAGCAGCTGGAGGGCGCGGGCGCGCGCCTTAGTCTCGGGGCGCCGCACCGCTCAGCCCGGCCAGAACGTCGGCCGTCTGCAGCGCCGCCTCCGCCGCCTCGTAACCCTTGTTCCCCGCCTCGCCGCCGGCGCGCGCCAGCGCCTGCTCCAGGGTCTCCGTGGTGAGGACGCCGAAGCCGACGGCAATGCGGTGCGCGCAGGCCACGATCCCCAGCCCGCGCGCCGCCTCGCCCGCGATGTAGTCGAAGTGGAACGTTTCGCCGCGGATGACGCAGCCCAGCGCCACGATGGCGCCGTAGCGTCCCGAAGCGGCCGCCGCCTCGGCCGCGACCGGCAGCTCGAAAGCGCCCGGCACCCAGATCACGTCCACGCGCTCGTCGGGCACGCCGCGCGCGCGCAGGCCGCGGCGCGCGCCGTCGAGCAGACGGCCGGTCACCATCTCGTTGTAGCGGCTGACCACGACCGCCACGCGCTCCGGCGCCGGCGCGGCCACGTCAGTGCGTGAGGAGATGACCCAGCTTGTCCCGTTTCGCGTCCAGGTAGGAGCGGTTCTCCGCGGTCGCCGCCGGGACGATCGGCACCCGCTCGGTGATCTGGAGCCCGTACCCCTCGAGGCCCACCATCTTCTTGGGATTGTTGGTGAGCGCTCGGATGGTGGACAGGCCGAGGTCGAGCAGGATCTGTGCGCCGATGCCGTAGGTGCGGAGGTCCGCGTCGAACCCGACCTTCTGGTTGGCGTGAACCGTATCGTGCCCCGCGTCCTGCCACTCGTAGGCCTTGAGCTTGTTGAGCAGGCCGATGCCCCGCCCCTCCTGGTCGAGGTACACGACGACGCCGCGGGCCTCGCGCGCGATCATGTCGATGGCCGTGTGCAGCTGCCAGTGACAGTCGCACCGCAGCGAGCCGAACACGTCGCCCGTGAGGCAGCGGGAATGCATCCGCACGAGCACGTCCGGCCGGCCCGCGACCTCGCCGAGCACCAGCGCCACGTGCTCCGCGCCGTCCACGTCGTTGCGGTACCCGATCACGTGGAACACGCCACGCTCGGTCGGGAGGCGTGCCTCCGCGACGCGGTGCACCAGCCGGTCGCGCTCCAGGCGGTAGGCCACGAGCTGGGCGATGGTGATGAAGGCGATCCCGTGCCGCGCCGCGAACCGTTCCAGGTCCCCGCGGCGCGCCATCTTTCCGTCCGCGTTCAGGATCTCGCACAGCACGCCCGCGGGATACAGCCCCGCGAGGCGCGCCAGGTCGACGCTGGCCTCGGTGTGCCCCACCCGCTGGAGCACGCCGCCCGGTTTGCCGATCACGGGCTGGATGTGGCCGCCGCGACGCAGATCGAGCGGGCGCGTCTCCGGATCGATCGTCACCCGAATGGTGGCGGCCCGGTCGGCCGCGGAAACGCCCGTGGTGACGCCGAAGCGGCGATCGGCGTCCACCGTCGCCGTGTAGGCCGCGCGGTTGTCGTCCGCACTGCGCTCCCCGTCCTCGCTGCCGGGCTGGCGCAGCGGGGTCAGGCCGAGCGCCGCGGCGCGGTCCGGCATGAGCGTCAGGCACAGCTGGCCCCGCCCGTGCGTGACCATGAAGTTGATCATCTCGGCGGAGACACGCTCCGCCGCCCCGATCAGGTCCCCCTCGTTCTCGCGAGCCTCGTCGTCGGCCACGATCACGAGCTTCCCCGCCCGGATGTCTGCGATCGCCTGTTCTATGGTTCCAAACGACATAGTGCCTTCACGTATTTCGCCAGGACGTCCGCTTCCACGTGCACGCGCTCGCCCGCACGCCGCTCGCCCAGGGTCGTGTGCCGCCGCGTGTGCGGCACGAGCGAAACCTGCACCAAGTCGGGGTCGGGCAGCGCGTTGACCGTGAGACTCACGCCGTCCACCGTCACGGAGCCCAGCGGAAGCGCCAGCCGTCGCACGGCGGGGGGCACCTGAAGGTCGAGCAGCCATGCGTCGCCCTGGGGCCCCGCCCGCACCACCACGCCGATGCCGTCCACGTGTCCCTGGACCAGGTGGCCGCCCAGGCGGTCCATCGCCCGAACGGCCCGCTCCAGATTCACCCGCCGGCCCGTCGCGTACTCGCCGAACAGCGTGCGGGCCAGCGTGGTTTCCACGACGTGCACGGTGAACCCGCCGCGCATGGCGCGCTCGACGGTCAGGCAGGCCCCGTTCACCGCCACGCTCTCGCCCGACCTCACCCCGCGGTAGGGTGAGCGGATCGTCACGGTGAGCCCGGCCCTGCCCCGTTTCCCGTTTCCCGTTTCCCGTCGCACGCTCGTGACGCGGCCGACGGCGTCTACGATCCCGGTAAACATAGCTCCCGATCCAAGACTAGTAATGTATCAGGACCCAAGTTCTGGCGCTCCACGGGGATCCAGCGCGGCGCCTCCGCCAGCGGGTGGTCCGGCACGCCGCTGAACGCCGGGACGGCACGGTCACCCAGCCACACGGGGGACTGCACCCAGTAGAGCCGGTCGACCAGCCCGTCGGCCAGGAGCTTGGAGCCGAGGGCGCCACCGCCCTCGCACAGGAGGGAGTGGATGCCCGCCTCGCGCAGCATGGCGAGGCCGTGCGCGAGCGAGGTCGGTCGAAACACGCGCACGCGGTTCGCCTCGAGGATCTCGACGTTCGGGGCGGGCGCTTCCTCCGACGCGACCACCCAGGTCGGCACCTCGCGAGCGGTTTGGACCAGGCGCACGCCCGGGTTGAGCATGGCGCGGCGGTCGAAGACCACGCGGGCCGGGGGCCGGCGCGGCGTGACGGCACCCCGGGCCGTGAGCTGCGGGTCGTCGCGCAGCGCCGTGGTCCCGCCTACGCCGATGGCGTCGAACCCGGCACGGAGCCACTGCACGAATTCCCGCGCCTCGGGCCCCGAGATCCACTGGGAGCGGCCCTCGGCGTCGGCGATCCGGGCATCGAGCGACGTGGCGAGCTTGAGGGCGACGAACGGGCGGTCGACGTGGCGGCGGGCGAAGAGGAACGGGGCATTGAGCGCGGCGGCCTCCTCCGCCAGCAGGCCGAACGCCGTCTCCACGCCGGCCTGACGCAGGGCCTGAGCGCCGCCCGCCGCCTCGGGGTCGGGGTCTCGGATCGCCGCCACCACACGGGGCACGCCGGCGGCCAGAATCGCGTCGGTGCAGGGGGGGGTCTTGCCGTGGTGCGCGCAGGGTTCGAGCGTGACGACCAGCGTGCCCCCGCGGGCACGGCTCCCCGCGGCGGCGAGCGCGACGACTTCGGCGTGCGGGCCCCCGTACGCCGCGTGAAATCCCTCGCCCACCGCGGTCCGGCCGTCCTCCGCCAAGACCACGGCGCCCACGAGGGGATTCGGCGCCACCTGTCCCCATCCGCCCCGGGCCAGGTCGAGGGCGCGGCGCATGGCGTCGCGCTCGGGTGCCGAGTCAGCGCTCACTGAACCGCATCGCCGTGGTCCCGCGTCGGATCTCGCCGATGACCCACGTCGCGACCTGCGCGCGGGTCGCGGCGGCGCGCACCGCTTCGACGTCGCCCCGCGCGACCACGGCGATCAGACCGACGCCGAGGTTGAACACGCGGCGCATCTCTCCCAGCGATACCCGGCCGGCCCGCATCAGCACCCGAAACACGGCGGGCCACTCCCATGCCCCCGCCTCCACGACCGCCTCGCACTCCGCCGGCAGGACGCGCACCAGGTTCCCGGCCATCCCGCCGCCCGTGACGTGGGCGAGGGCGTGCACGCGGTCGAGCACGGGAGCGACCGCCGCGGCGTAGCTCGTGTGCACGGCGAGCAGGACGTCACCGACCGTAGCGTTCGTGTCCGGGAACGGGTCGCCGACGTCGAGTCCCAGCTCGTCGAACACGATCTTGCGCGCCAGGGTGTATCCGTTGGTGTGCAGGCCGCTCGCGGCATAGCCGACCAGCACGTCGCCCGGCTCGACGCGGTCGCCGTGCAGCGCGCGGTCTTCTTCCACGACGCCCACGATCGTGCCGGCGAGATCGTAGTGACCGGGGCGGTAGAGGTCGGGGAGCTGGGCCGTCTCCCCGCCGGCGAGGGTCATCTCGTGGGCCGTGCACCCGCGGGCCACGCCCTGCACGACGCTGGCCGCCACCTCCGCATCGAGCGACCCGGCGGCGAGGTAGTCGAGGAACGCGAGCGGTCGGGCCGCGTGCACCAGGACGTCGTTGACGCAGTGGTTGACCAGGTCCTCGCCCACCGTGTCGTGGCGGCCGGCGCGGGCCGCCACCAGCACCTTGGTGCCCACGCCGTCGGTCGAGAGCACGAGGACGGGTCGCGCGAGCTCCGGCGGCACGCGCACCATGCCGCCGAACGCGCCCACGC
>JBOHSV010000335.1:0-6455 GCA_050921735.1 Gemmatimonadales bacterium
CTTCATGTCCTTGCTCTTGAAGAACTCCGCGGTCGCGCCGGTCGGTGCAACGCCGAGCGCGTTGATACCGATCACCTCGCGCGTGTTCGGGTTGTAGATCAGCGCCTGCGTCTCGCCGCCCCACGACAGTACGTCCCACATGGTCGAGGTCGCGGCCAGCATGGCGCAGGCCGCGTCCACCGCGTTTCCGCCCTGCTGGAACATCATGGCGCCGGCCGTGGCGGCGAGCGGCTTGCCCGTGATCGCGACCCAGTGGCGCCCGTGGAGCACGGGCTTCTGCGTGCGTTGTGCCGCCGCCGCGGCCGGCAGCAGCAGGAGCACAGCGGCGGTCAACGTTCGTGGCGATATCATGGCACCCCCGACGCGGTGAACAGGGGGAAACATATCCGCCCGGGCGGAAGTCCGCACGCGGGGGTTGACCCCGGGGCAGCGCCACCTAGGCTTCCGACACCGGAGGGCCCACCATGAATCGACGTATGCGAAAGCTCGCGTTGCTCGCCATCCTGCTCGCGCCGCCCGTCGCGGCCCAGGCCGCCGGCGATGCGCGCACCCGGCTCCATGCGCTATTCGACGAGGCCTGGGCGTTCGAGCTGCGGGAAGATCCCCTGTTCGCCACCGAGGTGGGCGAGCACCGCTACGACGACCGCCTCCCGGCGGTCACGCGGGACGACGAGGCGCGGCGCGCGCGGGCCCGGGCGGAATTTCTCGAGCGCCTGCGCGCCATCGACCGCGCCCGGCTCGGGACCCAGGACCGCGTGAGCTACGACGTGTTCCGGCGCCAGCTGGAGGACCGGATCGCGGAATTCGAGTTCGGGGCGTACCGCGCGCCGCTCACGGCCGACTACGGCTTCCACATGGGCCTCGCCGACCTGCCGAACCGGGTGCCGCTCGCGACCACGCGGGACTACGAGAACTACCTGGCCCGGCTCCGCGCCGTTCCGGCGTACGTGGACCAGCACGTCGCGCTGCTGCGGGAAGGGCTGGCGACCGGGTTCACCGTGCCGCGCGTGACCCTCGAGGGGTACGAGGCCACGATCACCCCCCACGTCGTGGACGATCCCTCGGCCAGCGTGTTCTGGAAGCCGTTCGACGCCTTCGGGCCCGGCGTGCCGGAGGGCGACCGCGCGCGGCTGCGCGCCGCGGGCCGCTCGGCGATCGCCGACGCGGTCGTTCCGGCCTACCGCGGGTTCCTGGGATTCATGACGCGGGAGTACCTGCCGGGGGCGCGAGCCACGCTCGGCGCGTCCGCGCTGCCCGACGGGCGTGCGTACTACGAGTTCCTCGTGCGCCGCTACACCACCCTCGACGTGACGCCCGAGGAGGTGCACCGGATCGGGCTGGCCGAGGTGCGGCGCATCCGGGGCGAGATGGACGCGGTGATTCGCCAGACCGGCTTCGAGGGCGACTTCGCCGCGTTCCTCGAGTTTCTGCGCACCGACCCGCGGTTCTACGCCCGGACGCCGGGCGAGCTGCTCCGGGAAGCGGCGTGGATCGCGAAGCAGATGGACGGCAAGCTGCCGTCGCTGTTCAAGACCCTGCCGCGGCTGCCGTACGGCGTCGCGCCCGTGCCGGAGCACATCGCGCCCAAGTTCACCGCGGGTCGCTACATCTCCGCGCCCGTCGGCGGGACGCGGGCGGGCTACTACTGGGTGAACACGCACGCGCTCGAGAGCCGGCCGCTGTACGCGCTCGAGGCGCTGACGCTGCACGAGGCGGTGCCGGGGCATCATCTCCAGATCGCGCTCGCGCAGGAGCTCGAGGGGCTGCCGCCGTTTCGGCGGTTCGCCGGGGTCACCGCGTTCACGGAGGGGTGGGCGCTGTACGCCGAGCGGCTGGGGCTCGAGGCCGGGTTCTACGGCGACCCGTACCGCAACTTCGGGCGGCTGACGTACGAGATGTGGCGCGCGTGCCGTCTCGTGATCGACACCGGGATCCACGCGCTGGGCTGGACGCGCGAGCAGGCGATGGACTTCCTGGCCCGGAACACGGCGCTCTCCCTGCACGAGGTCCGGACGGAAACCGACCGCTACATCTCGTGGCCGGGTCAAGCGCTCGCGTACAAGATGGGCGAGCTCAAGATCCGCGAGCTCCGGGGAGCGGCGGAGGGGGCGCTGGGCGAGCGGTTCGACGTGCGGGCGTTCCACGATGCCGTGCTCCAGAACGGGGAGCTGCCGCTCGGCGTGCTGGAGGAGCGGGTGCGGGCGTGGGTGCGGGAGTTGGCCCAGAAGCGGTGACGCGCATCGCTTCAGTGGCGGGCCGAGCCGCGGCTCTAGCCGCGCTGCCATTTTTCAACCGTTTGCCGCCGAACGAGTTGACGCGCCCCCCTGGGAGAGCTGGCTTCTCGCATGTGATCCCGCTGCTTGACTCCCCGGCCCGTCTCACCCTATAGGTGTCTCGGGAAGCGCGCCCAGCCCCCTTCTTGGGAGACCCAGCCATGTCGCTCCAGCAATGGGCGCGTGTCAAACCCGACCTGAACTGCCGACTGCGCCGCGGCGCGTGGTACCGCGTGGTCCGCTCCAATCCGGCCGAGGCGGTTCTCGAAGTGCATCACGGGACCATCACGGTCCCGGCGACCGTGGTCGAGATCCGGTCTCGCCGGCCGGAGCATTGGACGGTGGTCCCCCTTCCCCGCGACGCGGTCGATATCCCGTTCAGCTGGGGTTCGCGGTATGCGGTGTGTCCCCGCTGCAGCGGGCGCGCGCCGGTGGTCGAGCGCGTGGCCGTCCTGCCTTGTCCGTCGTGCGGCGACGCATTCGACGTCGCCTGGTCGGAGCGGTACTGGGACTGAGCCGCGGTTAGACCATACTCCGCAGCACGAACCACACGTTCGCCGGCCGCTCGGCGAGCCGGCGCATGTACCAGGCGAACCACGCCGTGCCGTAGCTGATCAGCACTCCCATCTTGTGGCCCCGGGCGGCCAGCGCGCGCTGATCGCGCACACGAATGCCGTACAGCATGTGGATCTCGTAGGCGTCCGGGCGCACGCCCCGGGCGGTCGCGTCCTCGGCGATGGCCGCGACGATGCGGAGGTCGTGGGTGCCGAACACCGCGCGCGTCCCGTGCCGGACGCCCGCGAGCAGGCGGGCGGCGAGGGCGACGTACTGGCGATCCACGTCGGCTTTTCGCGGCAGCGCCACGGTCGCCGGCTCGTTGTAGGCGCCCTTGACCAGGCGGATCGCCGGCGAAAGCCGCAGCAGGGAGTCGAGGTCCTCCGGAGTGCGGCGCAGGTATGCCTGGAGGCACACCCCGACGTTCCGGTGCTCGGCGCGGGCGCGGCGGTAGAGCTGGAGCGTCGCGTCCACGTATCGCGACTCCTCCATGTCCACCCACACGAACGAGCCCGTCCGAGCCGCCCGCTCCACGACCGTCCGGAGGCGGGCGTAACACGCCTCCTGGTGCGCGTCGATCCCGAGGTGCGTGAGCTTCACCGAGATCTCCGCAGGCAGGTCGCGGGCGCGGATCTGGTCGAGCACCTCCAGGTAGTGGTCGCGGACGCCGTCCGCCTCGGCGTGGGAGGTGACCTGCTCGCCGAGCTGGGTGAGGACACCAGCGATACCCGCACGTGCGAGGCTTGCGGCCTCGCCGAGCGCCGCCTGGGCGTCTTCCCCCGGCAGGAACCGGCGGGCGGCGCGGCGCAGGAATCCACGCTCCTTGAGCTGGCGGGCGAGCCATTCGCTGCGCGAGGCTCGGAGGAACGCGCGGCGGGCGACTTGCATGGCGTCCGTGTGGTCGGGGCGCCGATGAAGATGCGGGGGCGCCCGCCGCCCCGCCAGGACGTGCCCTTACGCAGCGGGCCGGCGGCCGGTAGTCTAGAGCGACTCATTCACCGGAGACCGGGATGCGGTGGGCCTTGGCGATGGTCCTGATCAGCTCGACCGCGGCGGCACAGCAATCCATGAACACTCTCACTCCCGACGAGCGCGCCCAGGGCTGGCGCCTGCTGTTCGACGGCAAGACCACCGACGGCTGGCGGCGCTGGGGGGGCGACTCGATGCCCGCCGGCTGGCAGGTGGTGGACGGGGCGCTCACCCGCGTCGCCCAGGCGGGCGACATCATCACGCGGGACAAGTTCCGGAATTTCGAGCTGGCGCTCGAATGGCAGGTCGCGGCGGGCGGGAACAGCGGGATCTTCTACCGCGCCAGCGAAGCCGACGACGCCATCTACTGGACCGCGCCCGAGATGCAGGTGCTCGACGACGGCGCGCATCCCGACGCGCAGTCGCGGCTCACCGCCGCGGGGTCGCTGTACGGGCTCTATCCGGCCGCGCCGGGCGCCGTGAAGCCGGCCGGCGAATGGAACGAGGTGCGCGTCGTGGTGAACGGCAACCACGTGGAGCACTGGCTCAACGGCGTGAAGGTGGTGGAGTGCGAGCTGGGGAGCGCCGACTGGGAGGCGCGGGTGAAGGCGAGCAAGTTCGCGCCCCACGCCCACTTCGGGAAGAACGCCGAGGGGTACATCGGCCTGCAAGACCACGGCGACCGGGTGGCCTACCGCAACATCAAGGTCCGGGAGCTCCAATGAGCGGCTCCCTCGCCCGACTCAACGCCATGATGTTCCTGCAGTTCTTCGTGTGGGGGGCGTGGTACACGACCATCGGCAACTACATGGCGGCGCACGGCATGGCGCCGCTGACCCACTGGCCCTACACCGTCAACCCGATCGCGGCCATCGTGGCGCCGTTCTTCCTCGGCCTGGTGGCGGATCGCTACTTCTCCACCGAACGGGTGCTCGGCGTGCTGCACCTGCTGGCCGGCGGCATCATGCTGCTCGTGCCTCAGGCCACGGGCGCGTCCGGTCTCTTCATCTTCCTCCTGCTGCTGTACAACCTCTGTTACATGCCCACGCTGGGGCTGGCCAACTCGCTGGCCTTCCATCACATCCAGAACCAGGAGCGCCAGTTCCCCCTGATCCGGGTGTTCGGCACGATCGGGTGGATCGTCGCCGGCCTGTTCATCGGGTTCGTGCTGCGGCGCTTCACCGGCGACCAGCTGCCCGACAACACGGCCCTGCCGCTCTACACGGCCGGGATGTCCGGCGTGCTGCTGGGGCTCTACAGCTTCAGCCTGCCGCACACGCCCCCGCCCGCCGCCGGCCAGCGGGTCTCGCTGCGGAGCATCGCGGGGCTGGACGCCCTCCAGCAGCTCGGGAGCAGGCCGTTCTACGTGTTCATCAACAGCTCGCTGCTCATCTGCATCCCGTTGGCCGCGTACTACGCGTATGCCCCCGTATTCGCCCGGGTCGCCGTGTACGACGCCGGCACGGCCAACGTCGTCACCAATCTCTTTCCGAACCCGTCGTCGCTCATGACGCTGGGTCAGATGTCCGAGGTCATCTTCATGCTGCTCATGCCGTTCTTCTTCGTGCGGCTGGGCGTGAAATGGATGCTGCTGGTGGGCATGGGCGCCTGGGTGCTGCGCTACGGGCTGTTCGCGATCGGCGCGCCCGACGCGGTCTTCTGGCTCATCGCGTTCGGGATCCTGCTCCACGGGATCTGCTATGACTTCTTCTTCGTCACCGGTCAGATCTACGTGGACAAGCGATCCACGCCCGCGGTGCGCGGCCAGGCGCAGGGCTTCCTCGTGCTGGTCACGTACGGCATCGGCATGCTGATCGGCGCGCAGGTGGCCGGCACCGCGTACAACCGGTTCCTCGCCGGCGCGCCCGATCTGTCACTCGCGCAGTGGTCCAGCTTCTGGGCGCTGCCCGCCGCGTTCGCCGGCGCGGTGATGCTCGGCTTCGCGCTGCTGTTCCGGCCCCAGGCCACCGCGACGCCGGCGCCCGGATCCCGGCCGCCCCCGGTGGGGTCGTGATGGGCGCGATTCCGAGACGGGCGTTCGTGCGCGACGTCGCGGCGGGCGTCGCGTTCACGATCGTGCCGCGTCACGTGCTGGGACGCGGGTTTCAGGCGCCGAGCGATACCCTGAACATCGCCTGCATCGGCGTGGGCGGCATGGGGTGGAGCGACCTCCAGGGCCTCGCCGCGGAGAACGTGTACGCGCTGTGCGACGTGGACGACGACCGGGCCGAGCGCGCCTTCGGCGCCTATCCCCGGGCCAAGCGCTATCGCGACTTCCGCGAGATGCTCGACAAGGAAGGCAAGAGCATCGACGCCGTGTCGGTGTCCACGCCGGATCACACGCACGCCGTGGCCGGCATGATGGCGCTGAAGCTCAAGAAGCACGTCCGCATCCAGAAGCCGCTGGCGCGCACGCTGCACGAGGTACGCACGCTCGCCGCCGCGGCGCGGGGCGCCGGCGTCGCCACGCAGATGGGCAACCAGGGCCACGCCGGCGAGGGGACGCGCCAGATTCGGGAGTGGGTCGAGGCGGGCGCCATCGGCACCGTGCGCGAGGTGCACTACTGGACCAACCGGCCCATCTGGCCCCAGGCGCTGGACCGCCCCACCGAGGCGCACAACGTCCCGCCCACGCTCGCGTGGGACCTGTGGCTCGGC
>JBOHSV010000336.1:0-14069 GCA_050921735.1 Gemmatimonadales bacterium
GCCGGCTACGACGTCGTGCCGGCGGACGGGACTTTCTTCCTTTACGTCCGGACCCCCGGGGAGCGCGACGATTTCGAGTTCGTCACGGAACTTGCTACGGCCGGCGTGCTCGCACTTCCGGCGCCGGTGTTCCACCACTGCGGTTACTTCCGCCTGTCGCTCACGGGCACGGATCAGATGCTCGAGCGGGCGCTCGCGACCCTGAGGAGGCTTGCGGCCCGATGCACGAGCTACGCCTGATCGGCAGGCTGGACCACAACTTCGGGTGGCGCGACGGCCAGCTGACGGATGACACGCTGTGTGATCCGGCGGCGCCCGTTCCGGCGGGATTGCTCGGCGCGGTCGCCGGCGTCGGCAGCGCACCGGGAGGCCGGCACCGGCTGGTGCGTGACCCGCTCGGCCTCAACAAGCTGTTCTGGTCGACCACGGGCGACGCGATCCTCGTCGCCGCCCGCCCGCGCCGGCTGGTCGACCGTGGCTGCCCGTTCGAAAGCATCCGCGCGATCCCCGCCGGCACCGTCGCCGATCTCGATCTCGAGTGCGGGACGGCGCGCATCACCCGCCTCGAGGCGGGCGTGCCGTCGGAATCGTGGGTGCGGAGCGCCGCGGACGGGGTCGCGAGCCTGGCGGCCCAGATCCGCTCCCGGCTGGAGCGGTTCTTCGCCGCGCTCGCCCACGCGCACCACGGCACGCACGTGTTCGTCTGCCTGTCCGGAGGGCTCGACAGCGCCGGCATCGCCGTGCTCGCCCGCGACAACTTCCCCCGCATCACCGCCGTGAGCTTCGATGTCCGGCGGGCGAGCGGCTACGTCAGCGAGGACCGTCGCACGGCCGAGCGCCTCGCGCGGGACCTGGGCCTCCCGCTGCTGTGCGTCACCGCGACCGAGGACGACGTGCTCGACGCGCTCGATACGGTCCTCGTCGAAGTGATCGACTGGCGCGACTTCAACGTGCACGCCGCCCTCGTCAACGCCTGCCTGGCGCGCGGCGTGGCCGCCCTATCGGCCAACGGTCCGGCGAACCCACGCCTGGTGCTCACGGGGGACCTGCCCAACGAGTTTCTCGTCGATTACCACGCCGTGACCTACGGTAGCCGGACCTACTACCGGCTACCCCGTCTCGAGCCCGCCGCGCTGCGGGCCACGCTGGTCCGCGGGCTGGAAACATCGCACCGCGAGATCGGCCCCTTCGAGGCGTGGGGTCTCCCGCTCGTCGTGCCGTACGCGGCGGCCGCCGACCTGTTCGTCGCGCTGCCGCCCGATTTCCTCGAGGTCCCGGATCGCAAGGACCGGCTCAGCCGCCTCGTCTTCGGTCCCCGGATTCCCGAGTACGTGTATGCGCGCCAGAAGACGCGCGCGCAGGTGGGCGACGCGGACCCCCGTTCCGGTGTGCTCGCGATCTGCGTCGACCGCGGCCTGGACGCCCAGTGGTTGCGTCGGCGGTATGCCGAGCTGCACGACGTGCGCGACGTGAGCGCGCTCGACCGTTTCATCCGCGGGGGCCGGTATCGCTCCGGCATACCCCTGCTCGAGGAGGTGTCGCCGTGACGCGGCAAGACATGGCGGGCCGTATCGAAGCGTTCGTGCGCGCGCAGTTCGCCGTGGCCCCGACCGATACGGCGTTCACGCAGACGGCGCCGCTGTTCGAGCTGGGGTACATCGATTCGGTGGGCGTCGTGGAGCTGCTCGCGTTTCTCGCCCAGGAGTTCGGCGTCGAGATCACCGATGCCGAGCTGTTGTCGGGGGATTTCCAGACGCTCAGCGGGATCGCGGGCATCGTGCACGGTCTCCGTTCGCAGGCCGAGCGGACCGCGTGGGGCCCGCGGCTGAGCCGGAAGGTGCCGACTACGTGAGCCGCGCGTCGAGTGGTCCCGTCATGGGAGATGGCGGGCGATGGCGGGGCCCAGGGTGTTGGTGAGGGAGAGCGGCAGTCGGCGCCAGGCCGCCGTGGCGAGCCGATAGACCGGCCGGTCGGGGCTGGGCGTCGCCGTGACGGCGCGCGGCGACCACTGGGCCCACGGGAGCGGAACGTCTTCCCCACCCCACTGCCGCTTGAACCGGTGCGTGCTGCCGTCCGGAGTGCAGCGTCCGAAGTTGAACGTTCGGACACCCCGCGCGATCATCCGCCGCATGAACTCCCAGTAAAGCAGCATGTTGGGCGCGGTGCGGCGGTACTCCCGCAGGTCGGACGCCCAGGTGATCTCGAACTCGTCGCGCCACACGAATCCGCACCCGGCGGCGATCGGGCGCTCGCCCTGGTACAGCGCTCCTATTTCCACGAGGTGCGGAAACAGTCGCGCCAGACGCTCGAACAGCGCGCGGGGGAGCGCCGGCGTACCCAGCTCATGCATATGGCGGGCGAACACCTCGTAGAACGGCACCACCTGATCGGCCCCGAACCGCACCGTGACGCCCTCCCGCTCGGCCCGGCGGACTTGCGCGCGCAGCTTCGACGGAAACCGCGCCCACAGGAGATCGGCCGAGGGCGGCAGGGGAAGGAGCACGGTGATCTTGCGCTGGGAGACCCGCAGGTTGCCCGGGAACGGCCGGCGGGACCGTAGCTCGAGCAGATCCACGCCCAAACGGCGCGCCAACACCACCGCTTCTTCCGCGAGACGCGTCCGGGCGGGGGCGTCGCCCAGCGGCCCGCCATAATTGAGGAAGGGCAGCGAAATGAGATAGTCGCCGAACATCCGGCTCCGCACGCGTACGAGCGGGAGCACCCCCTGCCAGCGACCGCCCCCGTTGATCGCCACCAGGTAGCGGCACTCGTGACCGAGCACGTCCGCCATGACCTCCCGCCACCCGGCAAGATGGCAGAACGTGCTGCCCTCGGCCCCGCTCACGAATTCGTCCCACGCGAAGCCGCGCCCGTCGAACGGCAGCACCGTGATCACAGGGCCGCCAGCGTGTCGGCGATGGTGGTGAACCGGAATTCCCGCAGCAGGCGACGCAACCGCTCGAGCGTGCGGCCGAGTCCCCCGTAATGCCGCAGGCGGGTCAGCAGGGAAACCGGGAGCCGCGGCTGTTCGGCGTCGAGCTCCCAGGGATGAATGTAGAACGTGGCCGGCGTGCCGCGCCCCGCGCTCTGGCGCAGGGCGGCGCGGATCAGCGCGTAGGGCAGCAGGCGGAAGTACGCGCCGCCCGCCGCGGGCAGGGGAACGCCGGCGAGCGAGAACGTGGCGGGCGGCATTTCCGCCAGGCGGCCCGCCGGCCGCTCGAGCCAGTGCGGATCGCGGCGACCGTTGGGGTAGCCATATCCCGGTCGCCAAATGGGGAAAAGACTCGAGTCATAGCGATACCCTTCCTCGACGAGGATGTCGAGCGCCCACTCGCGACCCGGAACGATAGAGTAGCTCGGGGCGCGGAAGCCGAGCACGGGCTTGCCCGTGATGTCCTCCAGCGCCCGCTTGGTCGTACGGACGGACGCCCGGAAGGCGAGCCGGGATTGCTCAGTGACGCGCCTGTGATCCCATCCGTGGGAGGCGACCTCGTGGCCCGCCCGGGCGATGAGACGGATAAGCTCGGGCCGACGCGCCGCCACCCAGCCGAGCACAAAGAACGTAGCGCGGGCGCTGTGAGCCGCGAGCTCCTCGAGCAACCGGCACACGGGTCGCTCCACGCGGCTTTCGAGAGTGTCCCACGCCGAGCGGCGCACCCAAGGAGCCAGTGCCGAGACCTGGAAGTACTCCTCCACGTCGACGGTGAAATGATGCAGTCGCACGTCATGGCAGTGTGGGCAACGCGCATGCCTCTGCGGCCGTAGCGGCGTCGCGCGCGCGGACTGCCAGAAGCGTCGAGGCCTCGCACCGCCCCGTTGCGGCGGCGCGACGCGGGAACGTCAGGGCCACACGGGTGCGGGGAGCGACAGCGCCGGCGCCGGTTCCCCCCAACGGACGCCGAACACGAACTCGGCGAGAGGCAGCCGGACGCGACCCACCCCCTCGAGGAGCGGGCCATCGCCCGACGCGGGTTCCGCCTCCGGGAGATATCCGATCGCGATCAGCGTCCCCGGCTCGAATCCCGGCGGCAGGAGCGTGCGCCGGAGCCGCTCGTGATCGAAGCCCGCCATCTGGTGCATCGCGAGACCCAGCGCGGCGGCCTGGAGAAACATGTTCTCCTCGGCCGCGCCCAGGTCGCGCAACGCCACGCGGTTCGACCGGCCGGTGCGGCCGAAGTGCATACGGTAGGCCGACGCGACCAGCACGGGCGCCGCGCGTGCCCAGCCGTTCCCTTCCACGAGGTAGCCCTGGAGCTCGGCGAGCCACTCGGGCTCGGCCGTGGTCGCGAGCAGGAACCGCCACGGCTGCTCGTTGAACGACGAGGGGGCCCACCGCGCCGCTTCGAACACTGCCTGAAGCTGCTCCGGCTCCACCGGGCGCGCCGCGAAGGCGCGCGGGCTCCAGCGCTGGCGAATCAGGGGGTGCGTCATGCCGGCCGTTCCGCCGCCGCGGCGATCGCCCGGGCCAGCGCCCGCGCGCAGCGCTCGATGCGCGCGTAGCACTCATCGAACGCCTCGGCGGGTTGATTCACGGGGTCGGGGATGCCGCGGGTGCCGATGCGCTCCGGGTCGAGGTCGCCGAGGACGATGACGGCCCCGGGGGAGCACCCGAAGCGGTCGCACAAAGCGCGGCGCTGCGCGGCATCCATCACGACGATCAGGTCGGCTTCGAACACGAGCGTCCTGGCGAGCGGGCGCGACCGGTGGCCCGAGAGGTCGAGCCCGCAGCGGGCGGCGGCTGCGAGCGCTTCCGGCGGCGGCGGACGGTCGAAACCCACGAACCCCGCCGATTCGACCCGAATGCCGCGCCCGTCGATCTCGCGCCGCAACAGGCCGGCGGCGAACGGGCTGCGGCAGATATTGCCGTGACAGGCCACCAACACCACCGCCGGGACCGCCCGCTGGAGCCGGCGCAATACCACCCGGCGCCGCCAGCGATGCGCCCACCGGTCCGGCAGGTGCCGTGCGGCTCGAACGAGTGCGATGCGGTCCCTCCCCGGCCAAGAGTCCCTCGTTGGGGCCGCAAGTTCCGGGCCGGGCACCGTCACGGGTTGATCACCCCCTCCCGAATCGCGTAGCGCACGAGCCCGGCGATCGTATGAATCCCCAGCCGCTTCATCACGCGCGCCCGATGCGCCTCCGCGGTCTTGACGCTGACTCCGAGCAGCCCGGCGATCTCCTTCGTCGTCTTCCCCTCGGCGATCAGCTGCAACACGTGACGCTCGCGCGGCGTCACGCGATCGCCGGCGGCCTTTCCCGTCGCGAGGTAGGCGTCCACCACGGCTCTCGAGACCCCCGGGCTGAGATACATCGCGCCCTTCACGACCTCCTCGATGGCCCGCTCGAGATCCTCGATCGGCTGCGTCTTGAGGACGTACCCCCGCACGCCGGCCCGCAGGGCCTCCAGTACCTGGCTGTCGCCCGCGTGGACGGTGAGCAGGATGGCCTGGGTTCGGGGGCACGCCCGCCGGATCTGGCGCGCCGCATCCAGGCCGTTGAGGCCGGGCATGGCGAGATCCAGCACCGCCACATCGGGGTTCAGCTCCTGGGCAAGCCGCACGGCCGCCCGCCCGTCCTCTGCCTCACCGACGACACGGATGCCGTGGCGTTCGAGCAACACTCTGAAGCCCTGGCGGATCATCGAGTAGTCGTCCGCCAGGATGACGCGGATTTCCACGTTCCGAGCCTCCACAGCCCTAAAGGCAATTCCCATGCCTACCTAAGGAGAATTCCCCGCCGCGCGGGTGCGACTCTTGCCCCTGCAATGGGTGCGGTCATGGAGCGAATCCCGCGCCCTGGGGACACCGCCGACATGGAAACGACTACGCTCATGATGACACCGCTCAGCGACGTCCGCGCCCGCCCGCCGACCGTACTCCTGGTCGGCCGGGAGCCACGGTTCGCGCACTGGCTGCACGACCTACTCGAGCGCAGCGGGATCGCGCTGCTGCGCGCCGAGTCGCTCGCGGACGCGTTGCGGCGCCTGCGGGGCGGCGAGCCGGACCTCATCGTGGTCGAGAGCGATCTGCCCAACGCACTGCCGCTGGAAGCGTGCCGCCGGCTTCGCTACGATCCGTACGTCGGTCCGCACACGCCGATTCTGCTCGTGACGTCGATCGCGCCTTCGCGCGCGGAACGCCTCGCCGCCCTGCGGGCGGGGGCGTGGGACGCGCTCGGGATGCCGCTCGATCCCGACGAGACACTGCTCAAGATCAACGCGTACGCGCGTTCCAAGCTGCTCACGGACGTGGCCATCGCCGAGGCGCTGGTGGACCCCGAGACCGGCATGTACAACGGACAGGGGCTGGGCCGGCTGGCGCGCGAGCTCGGCGCGCTGGCGGTGCGCGCGCACACCGCGCTGGCGTGTCTCGTGGTATCGGCGGAGCAGCCGGAGCGGGAGCGGACCGGCGTGCGGTGCGCCCAGGCCCTCAGAGCCGCCGCGCGATCGTCCGACCTGCTGGGACGCCTGGGCCCGGCGGAGTTCGCCGTGATGGCGCCGGGCACCGACCTGCACGGCGCGCGGCACCTGGCCGCGCGACTCGAGGGCGCGCTCGCCCACTTTCCCGCCCAGGCGGGCGAAGGCCCGCTCCAGTTCCGCATCGGATACGACGCCGTGGACAACATGGCGTACGCCTCCATCAACGCCATGGAGCTGCTGGGCCGGGCCAATCTCGCGGAGCGCCGGGCGCGCGGTCGGACAAGCGGCGGGATCGTCGCCTACGGCGAAGCGATCGTCGCTCCCTGAATCGGCCCCGAAACCGGTCAGCGCGCGCCGGCGCTCGCGTAGTGCCGCGGCGCCGCCGGCGCCAGACGGTGGGCCTGGACGTGGGCGGGGCTCAGCGTCCACCGCAGGCCGCGGCAGGGCCGGATCTCGGAGCCGAAATCCCGCTTGAACCGGTGCAGGCCGTGGGCCGGGTCTTCCGGGCGCGTGGCCCGGGCCGGCGCCCCGCCCAGGTTGTACTCGACGGCGCCCCGCGCCGCGAACTCGCCCATCACGCGCCAGTGCAGCCACACCGCCGCATTGGAGCGGTACCCCTCCGGCGTCGAGCCACCGCGCAGGAAGAAGGCCTTCCCGTTCGCCCATCCGACGAGGGCGGCGGCGAGCGGCGCCCCGTTGCGCCAGGCGGCAAAGGTCGTCACCCCCCACTCCTCGCGTTCGCCGAGCGCTTCCGCGGCGGGCGGCGGCTCCACGACGTACGCGTCCCGGCGCTGCGCGGCGCGCTCGGCGGCCGCGGACTGAACCAGGCTCAGGAGATCGCGCGCCTGCCGCCCGCCGTGCGTGCGCAGGGCCCACCCTTCCCGTTGCCCGCGCCGCAGGCCGCGCTGGTGATGCCGGGAAAAGCCTCCCGCCAGCTCCTCCGGCCCCCCGGTCAGCCGGACGACGTATTCCTGCCGCGGCCGCGTATCCTCGGCCGGCGGGATGGGGTCGGGCGTCCAGGCGGCGTCGAACGCGTCCATGACGACTTCGGCCGTCCCCTCCAGCTTGAACCGCTCGACCAGTGCGGACACCGCGGCGGCGCGGCCGTCGGGGGGCGCCAGCGGCAGCGTGGGCAGATAGACGTGGCGGGGCTGCGCGGTGAAGCGGCAGCGGCTCCGCACGCCGGCGGCGACGCCGATCACGTCTCCGTTCGTGCGGAGCTCGGCGAACATCGGCTCGCCGCGCGGCGCGCCTAGGGCGAGCCCCAACGGGGTGTGAAAGAACCCCCCGCCCGAGCGGCGCAACGTCGCCGCCCAACCGGGGGGACAGGAAGGCAACACGTTCCAGGTGGCCATGTGGCCCTCGCGGTACGAGGTGGGCCGCGGGATTGCGGCCACCACCAGCGCCTCAAGTCTCGTGCCACCAGGGGATTACGGGTGTCGAGGTCAACCCGGATCGCTGCGGAGCGCGAACTGTGGCGTAGTCGCCACATCTGAGGAGCGAAGACTGCAGCGGGAGCCCGGCCGGCCTTAGCGGCCCAACTCGGCTCGAAAGAAACGCACGATGGTGCGCCAGGCGCTGTCGGCCGCCGCCGCGTTGTCGCGCGAGCGGATGAAGCCGTGCCCCGTGCCCGGGTAGATGGCGTATTGGTAGTCCTTCGCGGCGCGGCGCAGGGCGGCCTCGACATCGGGCAGGTGGGCGTTGATGCGGGCGTCGTTCTCGGCGTACACGCCCAGCCCCTTCGCGCGAATGCGCCCGACGTCGGCCAGATTCGGCTCCCGCCCGTAGCAGACCACGAAGGCGCCAAGGCTCGGATTGTTCGTCGCGTAGCGGAAGCTCTGCGACCCGCCCCAGCAGAACCCGATCACGCCGATGCGCTCGGCCTGCACGGACTTCAACGTCTGGAGGAACGCGAACGTCGCGTCGAGATCCATCGTCACCGAGTCCGCCGGGAGGGCCCCGATGGCGCGGCGCACGTCGTCGCCCGCCGCGGCCGTGCCGCCCCGTCGCGACAGCAGATCCGGCGCTATGGCCACGAACCCGTCGCCGGCGAGCCGCTCGGTCGTCTGCCGGATGAAATCCGACAGCCCGAAGATCTCGTGGATCACGATCACGGCCGGGGCGGGGTCGGGGCGCTCGGGATACGCAAGGTAGGCCGTGATGGTGTCGCGCCCGGACAGATACGTGACGTACTCGGCGTGAACATCGGGATGGAGGGAGACGGGCGGGGAGGGGCGGAGACGGGCGGGGTTGGTGGCCATCAGCGTGCCGGCCGCAAGCACAACTCCCCCTGCCAACACGACCCTGCCCGTCCCTGCCCGCCCCCGCCCCCGCCCCCGCCCGTCTCCATCAGCCCTACGGCCCATGGTTCACCCTCCCGTCCTCCGTGGTCATCCGAGCATCATCGGAGCGTTGCCAGCCGACGCGGCTACGGGTCACGATCCGCATATACCCCCCGGCGCGCCGACCCGCCGTCGGGCAGCCGCTCCCGGCTGGCCAGGGCGTCCTCCGCGGCGCGCTCGACCTCGTCGGTCACCGCGGCCTCGACCTCGTCGAGCCGCGCGGTGGGCAGCCCCTCTTCCTTCAGGTACTCCTCGTACAGCCCGATGGGGTCCCGTTTGCCCCAGGTCTCGAACAATTCGGCCGGGAACGTCGCGCGCGCCTCCCGCTCGTCGTGCGTGGCGTGGCCGCCCATCCGGAACGTTTCCCCGATCAGCAGCGCGGGCCCCTCGCCCCGGCGGCACCGCTCCGCCGCGATCGCGGTCGCGGCGTACGCGTCGAGCACGTTGTTCCCGTCGAAGGACGCGCCCCAGATGCCGTAGCTCCCCGGCCAGTCCGCGAAGTCGCCCGGCAGGTGGTGCTGGTCGAGCCGCGTGCCCAGCGCCACCTGGTTATTCTGGATGATCAAGATGGCCGGCAGCTTCTGGACGGCCGCAAGGTTCGTGCCCTCGTGTGCGGCCGCGGTCTTGGTGGACCCGTCGCCCACCCAGGTGAGCGCCACGCGCGGCTCGTGTTTGAGCTTGAAGGTCAGGGCGATCCCCGCCACGACCGGCACCATGTCGCCCACGTGGGAGATGGGCTGGAGCACGCCGCGGGCGAAATCGCCGACGTGCAGGTCGCGACCGGAAGAGGGAGAGTCGGCGGTGGCGAGGTAGGCGCGGAGCATGGCCGCCACCGGCACGCCCATCTCGCAGCACGCCGCCGCATTGCGGATCATGGGCGCCACCACGTCGCGGCCGGCCTGGAGCGCCCGGCACGGGCCCACCGTCGTCGCTTCCTCACCGGTCCCGAGCCAGGCCTTGGAGATGACGCCGGTGCGTACCCAGCGCGTGAGCTGGATGTCGTGGAGGCGGGCGCGGAGCAGCCCGGCGTAGAGGGCGAGCTTGTCGTCGGGCGTGAGCCGCGCGACGATGGCGGCGCGCTCGGGAGCGTGCTCGATCCGGTCCCGGAAGGCGCGGACCAGGGCCGGGGCGGGCTTCCACGCGACGTACTCCGGCGGATCGAAGGCGGGGAAACGACGCATGCTATCGGATCCCCGCCGCGCGCCTCCCCACGACCTGGCCGGCCTGTTTGAACACCACGCCGTCTTTCATGACGAAGTCCACGCGCTCGAGCAGCTCGACGTCGGCCAGCGGGTCGCCGCGCACCGCCACGAGGTCGGCGCGTTTTCCCGCCGCGACGCTGCCGACGTCGCGCTTCAGGCCGAGCAGCGTGGCGGCGTTGAGCGTCCCCGCCTGGATCGCCTGCATGGGCCGCATGCCGTTGCGGGCCATGAGCGTGAACTCGTGCCCGTTGGTGCCGTGCGGAAAGACGCCCGCGTCGGTGCCCAGCGCGATCTTCACGCCGCCGTCCACGGCCATCTTGAACGAGGCCCGCATGCGTGGGGCGATCTGCAGCGCCTTCTGCGCGATGAACGGCGGGAGCCGTCCTTCCTGGGCGAGCCGCTCCACGGTTTCGCCGGCCATGAGGGTGGGCACGAGCCACGTCCCCTTTTCCTTCATCAGGGCGACGGCCTCGGCGTCGAGGATCGAGCCGTGCTCGATGGACGTGACGCCGGCGCGCACCGCCGCCTTGATGCCGGCGGTGCCGTGCGCGTGGGCCGCCACGCGGCGCTCGAGCATGCGGGCGGCCTCGACGACGGCGCGCATCTCCTCCTCGGTGTACTGCTGGACGCCCACGGAGTCGGCGGGCGACAGCACGCCGCCGGTGGCGCAGATCTTGATGACGTCGGCCCCGTACTTGACGGTGTAGCGCACCGCCTCGCGCACTTGCTCCACGCCGTCGGCGGCGCCGTCCTCGATGCGTCCCTGCGGGAACGCGCCGGGCCAGTAGCCCGAGGACCCGTCGCAGTGCCCGCCGTTGATGCCGAACGAGTTGCCGGCGCCGAGGATCCGGGGGCCGGGCACCCAGCCCCGGTTGATCGCGTCACGCAGCGCGAGGTCCGTGAACGCGCCGGCGCCCACGTTGCGCACCGTCGTGAAGCCGGCCTCGAGCGTCTGCCGGGCGTGCACGGCGCCGTGCAGCGCGTGAACGGACGGGCTCTGGGTCAGGCCGGCGTGCTGCCAGTCCCCGTCGCCGATGATCGGGCCCGTGAGGTGCACGTGTGCGTCGATGAAGCCGGGGAGGACCGTATGTCCCGACAGATCGATCACGCCCGCGCCGGCCGGGACCTGGACGCTGGTCCCCACGGCGGTGATGCGGTCGCCCTGGATGAGGATCACGGCGTTCCGCACGGGCGCCGCGCCGGTTCCGTCGATCAGTGTGCCGGCGCGGACCGCGGTAACCGGGCGGTCCTGCGCGCCGAGCCGAAGCGCGCCGGCCAGCACAGCGACCACGAGCGCCACGGTGCCGCTTGCCGTATGCGTTCGACGCATCTGTTAGACGCCTTTCTGTCTGAAGAGCTTCCGGAGCAGCCCCCGCTCACCGGGCTCCGTCATGAGCGCCTCCGCGAACTCCAGCGCCGTGGCATAGCGGTCGTCCGGGCTCGAGGCCATCGCGCGGAGCAGGGCCTGCTCGAGGGTGTGGGGCAGCTCGGGGCGGACCTGGCGCAACGCCGTCGGCTGGCCGCGCAGCCGCGCGACCATCATCTCCTGCGCGTTGCGGCCCTGGAACGGGAGCTTGCCGGTGAACATCTCGAACGCCACGATCCCGAGCGCGTAGATGTCGCTGCGCGCATCCAGCGGCTTGCCCCGGATCTGCTCGGGGCTCATGAACTCCGGCGTACCGAGGATAATCCCCGTGGCGGTCAGCTTCTGGATGGCGGGGTCGGCGCGGCGCTCCTTGGCGAGTCCGAAATCCATGACGACCGCGCGCTCGGCGTCGCCGTCCGGCACGAGCATGATGTTTTCGGGCTTCAGATCCCGGTGCACGATGTGCAGCTCGTGGGCGTGCTGCAGGCCCGCGCAGACCTGCTGCAGCAGCGCGACGCCGGTCGCGACCTCCATGGGCCCGCCCCGCACCTCGCGATCCGACAGCAGCTCGCCGTCGAGGTACGGCATGACGAGGTAGATCAGGCCGTCCTCCGACTCGCCCAGCCGGATGATGCGGCAGACGTTGGGGTGTTCGAGCCGCATCGCGAGCCCGGCTTCGCGCCGCAGCCGCTCCACCGAGCTCCGGTCCGAGGCGAGCTTGGGGGACAGGACCTTGATCGCGACGATATCGCCGGTGGCCACTTCTCGGGCGAGATACACGTACGACATCCCGCCCTCGCCCAGCTTGCGCACCACCTGATAGCGGGCATCGAGCATCTGCCCGGACAGGGTGGACGCGCGGTCGAGGCCGGGGCCGCGGGGCGGCGTGGGCGGGACGCGCACGCCCGTCCCGGCCTGGGACGCGGCGGCCGGCCCCCGGGCCTGGACGTCGACCAGCATGCTGCCGTCCTTGGGACAGAAGCGGGCCAGGTCGGCGTACACGCCCCCGCACTTGGGGCAGCGGCGTTCGGTCATTCACGCACCAGGTTGCGGCCCTCGTTCTTCGCGCGGTACAGCGCCTGGTCGGCGAGCGCCACGAAGCTGTCGGCGCTCTGGACCCGGTCGTCGGGGAACGCCGCGAGCCCGATGCTGACCGTCATGTGGAGCGGATCCTCGCCCGGGTCGGCGAAGTCGCGGTTCGCGATGCGGCGGCGCAGCCGCTCGGCGAAGATGGCGGCGCCGTGCAGCGCGGTCTCCGGCATAACGATCACGAACTCCTCGCCGCCGAACCGCGCGACGATGTCGACCGATCGCGCCTCGCGCCGCAGCAACTCTCCAAGTTGCCTCAGCACCGAGTCGCCCGCAACGTGCCCCCGCGTGTCGTTGATCTGCTTGAAGCGGTCGATGTCGGCGAGCAGGAGGCTGACCGCCAGGTTGTAGCGCCGCGCGCGCTCGAGCTCCTGCTCCAGGGCGTCGGCGAGGCCGCGGCGGTTGAGGCACCCCGTCAGGGCGTCGGTGGACGCGAGCTTCTCGAGTCGCTGCCTGTCGGACACGGCCGACTCGAAGTCGTACGCCTTCTCGATGGCGGCGACGGCCGTCTTGATGACCGTCTCGGCGAACCCCGCGTCGGCCCGGGTCAGCGGCGGGTCGTCGCCGGTGGTCCGCAGGAAGAACACGCCCAGCTGCTGGTCCCGCATCGAGAACGGGATCGCCACCGCGGAGCGCGTGGGCACGTTGATCCCCTCGCGCTGCCACCGTTTGCGCTCCTCGGTGTACAGCGCGTCCGTGCGCACGTCCTCCACCAGCACGGTGCGGCTGGTGGTGATGGCGTTGCGGATCTCGGGGTAGCGCGCCAGCTCGATCTCGAGGTTGCGGAGCATGGGGTTCTCGTACGCCGCCACCACCACGCCCACTTCGTCACCCGGCCGGGCCAGCACCATGGAGCAGCGCGAGATGTTCAGCACCCGCGCCACCCGACGCGCGAGGATGTGATAGATCTCGTCGGGCTTGAGGGAGTCCGTGACCTCGTGGAGGATGTCCACCATCGCCGCGCGGCTCTTGGCCTCTTCGCGCGCTTGCGCCAGCGCCTGGCCCACGCGCAGGTGGGCCTCGACCCGGGCCAGCAGCTCCTTGACCCGGAACGGCTTCGCGATGAAGTCCGCCGCGCCCAGGCCGAGCGACTTGACCGTCGCCTCCTCGGGCGCCATCGACGACACCATGAGCACCGGGAGGTCGCGGAACCGCTCGTCCCGCTTCAGCCGCTCCAGCAGCTGGAGCCCGTCGACCTTGGGCATCATGATGTCCAGCAGCAGCAGGTTGGGACGCTCCTCCTCCACCATGGCGAGGAGGTTCTCGCCACCCGGCGCCACGACGACATCGTAGTGGTGCTCCTTCAAGATCCAGGTGAGGGTCTTGACGAGCGATTGGTCGTCGTCGGCGACCAGGATCTTGGCCGCCGGAGCGGTGATCTCAGGCATGCGCCGCTCCTGCCTCGAGCAGGGCCGGGTCCACGTTGCCGCCGCTCACGACCAGGACCACGGGCGCGGTCGGGAGCGGCCGGAGCACCCCGGCCCGGAGCGCGGCGGTGGTCGCGGCGCCCGAGGGCTCCACGGTGAGCCGGCACCGCGTGTACAGATAATGCATCGCGTCCCGGATGGTGTCATCGTCCACCAGCGCGACGCCGGCGAGGCGCTCCCGGTGCGCCTGGAGCGCCGCGAACGGCACCGCGCCCACGGTGAGGG
>JBOHSV010000337.1:0-1915 GCA_050921735.1 Gemmatimonadales bacterium
GTGTGCGCCCGGGCGTGTCCGGTGGGCGAGCGGGCGCTCGCGATGGACGCGCGCGGGCACCCGGTGATCAAGGCGGAAGGCTGCGTGGGGTGCGGCGTGTGCGTCACGGCGTGCGTGACCACGCCCTCGTCGTTTCGACTGAGCCTGAGAGGTTCATGAACGAGCTCCCGTACCGCGTCGACAAACCCTGGGGCCACGAGCTCATCTGGGCGCTGACCGACCGCTACGTCGGCAAGATCCTGCACATCGAGCCCGGCCACGTCCTGAGCCTCCAGTACCACAAGCGCAAGGACGAGTCGATCTACGTCCTGCGCGGGGAGATCATCCTGCGCATCCAGCAGGACGAGACGCTCATCGAGCGCCGCATGACCGAGGGCGAGAGCTGCCACATCGCCCCCAAGGTGATTCACCAGTTCGAGGCCGTCGTCCCCACCGACCTGCTGGAGGCCTCGACCCCCGAGCTCGACGACGTGGTCCGTCTGAAGGACCGCTACGGGAGGGTGTAGTGAAGGTCATCGTCCCCCTGGCGGGGAAGGGGACGCGGCTCCTGCCGCTCACCAAGCGGGTGCCCAAGCCCCTGATTCGCGTGGCGGGGCGCCCGGTGATGGACTACGTGATGGACACGCTGAGCGGCCTCGACATGGACGAGCTGATCGTGATCACGGGACATCTCAAGGAGGAGATCGAGCGCTACATCCGCACCCGGTACCGCATACCGGCCCGCTTCGTGGAGCAGAAGCGCCTGGACGGCACGGCGGGCGCGATCGATCTCGCCCGCCCGTACGTGGACGGACCCGTGCTGATCGTGTTCGTGGACACGCTGTTCGACGCGGACCTGGGCATCGTCCGGACGCTCGACGCGGACGGGATCATCTGGGCGAAGGAGGTGGAGGATTACCAGCGGTTCGGGGTCATCGTGACGGACGCGAAGGGCTACATGACGCGGATCGTCGAGAAGCCGACCACGCCCGTCTCGCGGCTCGCGAACATCGGCCTGCACTACGCGCGCGACTGGCGCACGCTGTTCGACGGCATCGCCCACGTCATGCGCCAGCAGCCGGGGCCGGGCGGCGAGTTCTATCTCACCGACGCCTTCCAGTACATGGTGGAGCGCGGCAAGAAGATCTTCACGGCGTCGGTCGCCGGCTGGTACGACTGCGGCAAGGTCGAGACCCTGCTCGAGACCAACCGCCATCTCCTGGAGACGGGCCGCGCCCGTCCGCCCTCGGGCCCGTGCCCGCGGTGCACCATCCACCCGCCCGTGTACGTGGAAGAAGGCGTGACGATTCACGACGCGGTGATCGGGCCCAACGTCTCGATCGAGGCGGGGAGCTACGTGACCGAGAGCACGATCGCGAACAGCATCGTGGGGCGGAACGCGCGCGTGGTGCGGGCCACCGTGGAAGAGTCGCTGGTGGGTGACGATCAGGTGATCGAGGGGCGCGAGGTCCGCCGGGGCATCGCCGCCGGCGGCGAAATCGCCGCCGCGCCCTAGGCCGCCGCCCGCCCCAGCGCCTGCGCCACCGCCCGCTTCAGCTCCGCGATCTCGTAGGGCTTGGGCAGGAACCCATCGGCCTTGGCGGCCAGCGCGCGGGCGTTCTCTTCGTCGGGGCTGTACCCGGACGACACCAGCACCTTGAGATCCGGCCGCACGGCCTTCAGCAGCTCGAAGATCGCCGCGCCGCCGCCCGGGAGCACCAGGTCGAGGATCACGAGATCGACCGGCGGGTCTGCGCCCTGGAGCGCGGCGAGCGCCGTTCCTCCGTCCCCGGCTTCGAGCACGCGGTAACCGAAGCGCGTGAGGGCGCGGCGCAGGCTGCTGCGCACGATCTCTTCGTCGTCCACCACCAGGATGGTGCCTCCGGCCGCGGCCGCCGGTGCGGCGCGGGCCGCCGGGGCCGGAGCGGGGGCGGCG
>JBOHSV010000338.1:0-3672 GCA_050921735.1 Gemmatimonadales bacterium
GGAGCACGAGCGTCCCGAGTCCCACCCCGAACGTCACGCGACCGGTGACCGGGTCGGTGAACCACAGCGCTTTCCACACGTCGTACGACAGGAAGCCGATGAAGAACAGCGCGAGGTAGAGGAAGTACCGGTGCGCGTTCTGGAGGATCAACGGGAAGCTGGCTTCACCCAGATACGTCGTCCGCGGTTCGCCCACGGTGCACGACGGCGGGTCGGCCCAGAACGCCTTGTAATACGCACCGCGGTAGTAGTAGCAGGTCAGCCGGAAGCCGCCCGGCGCCCACAGGATGAGGAACGCCGGCGACCAGGGTGCCCAGCCGGGCCACCACCCGGGCTTGGGGCCGAACCAGCTGTGGGGCGAGGCGCCGAACAGCTCGGGCGAGTAGAACGGCGAGAGGTACGGCCCGAAGGTGTAGTGATCGCCCTGGAAGGCCGCCCAGGTGGCGTACACGACGAAGGTGCTGAGGGCGAGAAAGACGACGAGCGGCTGGCCCCACCAGGCGTCGCGCCGGGCGGTCTCGCCGAACCGTCGTCGCGTCACCCGGCCACCACCCAGGTCCGATCTCCGTGGATCAGCGCCGCGAGCTCGGCGGGCCGGGTGCCGAGGCCCGCCTCGCGCGCCTGGGCATACACTTCGCGCTCGTAGGACGCCGCCGGGTGGCAGTAGATCACGCCGAGCGCCACGGGGAAGGCGGGCGGCTCGAGCCCGGCCAGCAGCTGGGCGAGCGCGCGGTTGGTCTCGTCGTGCACCAGCACCCGGTCCGGCGGAACGGCCTCCGCACCCACCGCCACGACTTCCAGCTCGAGCTTGCCGGGCACGAGCCGCAGCCCTTTCTCCCTGTTCTTTCCGAACAACAGGGGCTTGCCGTGCTCCAGGTGGAGCTGGGCGTCGGGGGCGGCTTCCTTGGCCGTGAAGTGCTCGAACACCCCGTCGTTGAATACGACGCAATTCTGGACGACTTCCACGAACGACGCGCCGCGGTGCGCGTGCGCGCGCGTCAACACGCCCACGAGGTGCGGCTGGAGGGTGTCGATGGAGCGGGCGACGAACCGCGCGCCCGCTCCCAGGGCGAAGCTGCACGCCGAGACCGGGTATTCGATCGAGCCCAGCGGGGTGGACGGCGAGCGGGTGCCGCGCCGGGAGGTGGGTGAGTACTGGCCCTTGGTGAGCCCGTAGATCTCGTTGTTGAACAGCACGATCTGGAGATCCACGTTGCGCCGCAGGACGTGGAGCATGTGGTTCCCGCCGATCGACAGCCCGTCGCCGTCCCCGGTCATCACCCACACGTCGAGCTCCGGGTTGGCGAGCTTGATGCCGGTGGCGATGGTGGGCGCGCGGCCGTGGATCGTGTGGAAGCCGTAGCTCGCCACGTAGTAGGGGAAGCGCGCGGCGCAGCCGATCCCCGACACGAACACGGTCCGGTGGGGTGAGGCGTGCAGCTCGGCCAGGGCCTTCTGCATCGCCTTGAGGATCGCGTAATCGCCGCACCCCGGGCACCAGCGGACTTCCTGGTCGGACGCGTAGTCCTTGGGCTGCAGCTCGCGGTCGGTGATCGTGACGACGGTCATGCCGTCCCTCCTCCGCGAATCGCCTGGAGGATCTCCGCCACCTTGAACGGCTTCCCCGCGACTTTGTTGAGCCCCTGCGCGGGAATGAGGTAGGCGGCCCGCAACAGGGCCGCGAGCTGGCCGCTGTTGAGCTCCGGGACCAGGATGCGGTCGAACCGCCGCAGGAAGTCGCCGAGGTTTCGGGGAAACGGGTTGAGGTAGCGCACGTGGACGTGCGACACCGCGAGGCCGTCGGCGCGCGCCTGTCGCACGGCCTCGTAAATCGCGCCGAACGTGGAGCCCCAGCCGACCACCGCCAGCGGTCCCTCCTCGGGGCCGAGGGCGGCGGTCTGCAGGGGAATGTCCGCTGCGATCCCGGCGATCTTGTCCGCCCGCGCGCGGGTCATGCGGGCGTGATTGTCGGGGTCGTACGAGATGTGACCCGTGTCGTAGTCCTTCTCAAGGCCGCCGATGCGATGCTCCAGCCCCGGCGTGCCCGGCACGGCCCACGGGCGGGCCAGCGTCCGGGGATCGCGCAGGAACGGCTGGAAGCCGTCGGGATCCGTCCGGAACCCCACCGGGAACCGCGGCAGGGCGGCGACGTCGGGCACCCGCCACGGCTCGGCGGCGTGCGCCAGGTACGTGTCGCTGAGCACGATCACGGGAGTCATGTATTTCGTGGCGAGGCGGACCGCCTCGATCGCGACGTCGAAGCAGTCGGCCGCCGTCGCCGGCGCCAGCACGGCCAGCGGCGCGTCGGCGTTGCGGCCCAGGACCGCCTGAAACAGGTCCGACTGCTCGGTCTTGGTCGGCATGCCGGTCGACGGACCGGCGCGCTGCGAGTCCACGAGCACGATCGGCAGCTCGGTGGCGATGGCGAGGCCGAGCATCTCGGTCTTCAGCGCGATGCCCGGGCCGGAGCTCGACGTGACGCCCAGCGCGCCCGCGTAGGCCGCGCCGACCGCCGCCCCGATCGCCGCGATCTCGTCCTCGGCCTGGAACGTGATGACCCCGTACGGCTTGAGGTTCGCCAGCGAGTGCAGCAGCGCGGACGCCGGCGTGATGGGATAGCCGGCGAACACCATCCGCTCCAGTCCGGCGCCCTGCATCCCCGCGATCAGGCCGAGTGCGATCGCCTCGGTGCCGCTCACCGTGCGGTACACGCCCGGCGCCGCCTCGGCCTTCGGCACGACGTAGCCGACGAGGTGCTCCGCCATTTCGGCGGTCTCGCCGAAGGCGTGGCCCGCGTTGAGCGCCGCGACGTTGGCCTGGGCCAGCTCGGGGCGCCTGGCGAACTTGGTCGTGAGCCAGTCGATCGTGGCCTGGCGCTCGCGTCCGTACATCCACAGGAGCAGGCCCAGAGCCCACATGTTACGGCAGCGGCCGGCCTCCTTGGTGCCGAGGCCGAACGGCTTCACGGCGTCGAGCGTGCGCTGGGTGACGTCGAACGTGAGCACCTGATAGGGCGCGAGCGACCCGTCCTCGAGCGGGTTCCCGTCGTAGCCCGCCTTGCGCAGATTGCGCTCGGTGAAGGCGCCCGTGTCGGCGATGACCGCGCCGCCCAGGCGCAGGTCTTTGAGCTCCACCTTGAGCGCCGCCGGGTTCATCGCGACGAGCACGTCCACCGCGTCGCCCGCGGTCATCACGTCGGTTGCGCCGAAGCGGATCTGGAAGGCCGACACGCCGAACGTCGTACCGGCCGGCGCGCGGATCTCGGCGGGGAAGTCGGGAAAGGTGGCGAGGTCGTTGCCGGCGAGAGCGGTCTCGAGCGTGAACTGCGACCCCGTCACCTGCATGCCGTCGCCCGAGTCGCCGGCGAAACGTACGACCACGGAATCGCGGATCTCGCGGGCCGGCGTGGCTGCAGGAGCGTTACCCATCACGCATGAAACGTAACAGCACGATAGCTTTCCCTGCCATGGACCTGGCCGATCTGGGCTGGAGGCCCGAGCGGGACGCCGCGTTCGCCCCCCACCGCGAGGCGGGCCTGGCGCCGGCCCGGGTGGCCGTCGAGCACAAGAACGGTTACGTGCTCTACGGGGCGGCGGGCGAAGTCCGGGCGGTGCTGGCCGGGCGCCTGCGCCTCGACCCGGTCGCGCGGCCGGCGGCGGGGGACTGGGTCGC
>JBOHSV010000339.1:0-3797 GCA_050921735.1 Gemmatimonadales bacterium
GCCGCAGGAAGGTGCTGATGTGCTGCACCACGCCGGGCTCCTGGTTGTAGGCCTCCTCGATGAGAAAGCTGTTGTCCGCGATCGGGGCCTGTCCGGGCGCGGACCGCGCGCCGGCCGCGACCAGCGCCCCCACCGCCCCGAGCGCGCCGAGCGCCAGGTCCCGCGGGGTCACTGCGCCACCAGCAGACCGGTCGCGTACATCACGACCAGGCCGGCCAGCACGCCGGCCGCGTTGAGCGGCGTCCACGCCGTTCCGGTCTCCCGCGCGACGACCCGGTACAGCACGCCCACCACCTGGAGAATGGCGCCGGCGCCGACGCCCAGCGCCACGGTGGCGAGCAGCGGCGAGTAGGCCAGCCCGCCCAGCCACGCGCCCAGGATGGTGGGGCCGCCGGCGACAAGCCCCGCCAGCGCGAGGTGCCGCAGGGCGGGCTGATCCTGCGCCACCGGCGCGACGATGCCCAGGCCCTCGGTGGTGTTGTGGATCATGAACCCGATCACGAGGAAGGCGCCCAGGGCCACGGCTCCCTGCGCGTAGGCCGCGCCGATCGCGAGCCCCTCGCCCAGGTTATGGAGCCCGATGCCGAGGGCGATGAGAAAAGCCAGGCGGAGGCGTTGCGCGCGAAGTCCTTGAGGGTTGTCCGTTTCCCGTTGCGCGTTTCCCGAAACGGCCGTCAGGAGCAGCCACGATCCGAGGACCGAGAGTCCGACCAGTCCCACGCCCTGGAACGCGCCCGCTACGCGGCCCGCGGTCTCGAGCGCCTCGTGCAGCGCCTCGACGGCCAGGAACACGAGCAGGCCGCCCGTAAGCGCGAGGGCGAAATGGATCCAGCGCCGGTCGAGCCGCCTGAGGAACGGCAGCCACAGGAGGCCGATGGCCACGGGCAGCACGCCCACGTAGAGCCCGATGAGGGAGAACGTCCAGAAGTAGCGCGCATCGACCGCGGGCGTCTCCACCGCGATCGGGATCTCGTGATCGAACGTGATGCCGCTGGACGTGACGAGCGTGAGGTGGTGCGGCTCGCCCTCGACCCAGGGGTAGGGGATCGTGAGCGTGGCGCGGCCGAGCCGCGGCACGGTGGGGTCGGGCGCGATGGTGAAGGTCCAGAACGCCTCGTCCACCATCACCTGCGCGACGGTGACCGGGTCGGGTCCCCCATACACGACGTCCACGGTGATGGTGCCGGGGGCGAGGCGGACGCGATCGACGGTGAGCTCTTCGACCGGCGGGAGGCCGCGGCGCAGGGCCGACAGCAGGCCGCCCCGGGCGACGAGCAGGGACAGCGCGCCCAGGAGAACGAGGGGAAGCAGGAAGAGCAGCCAGCGGCGCGTCATGCTCATGTTCCCACCCTGAAGGGTGGGCTCGGCACGTCGAAGCCCTGAAGGGCACGAGTCATGACCCCGTTCACGCGACCGCCTCCTCCCGCACGTCGAAGAGCCCCATCCAGCCCAGCTCCGCGAACTCGGACTGGTGCGCGTGGAACATGAACTTCCCCGGATAGCGATAGGTGAACTCCAGGATGTGCCGCTCCCCCTGACCCATCGAGATCGTATCCGTGAACTCCGACGGCTCGAGCGACGTGCCGGTGCGGAACACGTGGAAGAAGTTGGCGTGCAGGTGCACGGAGTTGATGAGGTCGAACTCGAGCACGTTCACGAGGTAGAGCCGCACGAGCTCGTCTTTCTGGAGCACGACGGGCCGCGCCTGGTAGGCGAACGGCACCGTGTTGGCGGCGTAGATCTCGTTCTCCCCGTCGAAGTTCACGTCGAAGCCGTTCATCACCATCACCAGCTCGCGGGCGGGCCGGCGCGGCCTGGGCGGGTCGACGATGAACGTGCCGTACAGGCCCTTCGAGATGTGGCGTTTGATCGGCATCGAATGGCAGTGGTACAGGTGCAGCCCGAACGGTGCCGCCTCGAACTCGTACACGAAGCTCCCGCCCGGCGGGACCTGCTCGAACACGCCGTCCATGTTGGCCGCATGGAACCCGTGGAAGTGCATCGTGTGCTCGTGCGAGCCGGCGTTGGAGAAGTGCACGCGCACGAGATCGCCCTGCGTGGCCCGCAGGGTGGGTCCCGGCACCTGCCCGTTGAACGTCCAGGCGGCATAGAACACGCCGGGCATGACCTCGAGCGTGCGGTCCATCGCCACGACCCGGTACTCGCGGACCGTCTGGCCGTTGGGCCGGCGGGACACGGTGCCGTAGTCGAAGTGCGTCAGGAAGGCGTGCGGGTCCAGGCCGGCGTCTTTCGGGATCCCGCCGGTCATCACGACGTGGGGGTCGGTGTGGATGCCGAGCTTCGTGGCGCCCGCGAGCGACGGCGCCGCGGCGACTCCCGCCGCGCCCAGCAGCCCGCGTCGCAGGGCGTCGCGCCGGGACAGTTTGCTCATCGGTCCTCCATCTCGCGGCAGCGCAGGGCCCGCGCCAGGTCCCGCCCCACGACGCGCACGTCGCCGCCCAGGCGCACCATCGTGGGACCGTTGAACGGCTGGCGGTCCGTCACCGTGAGCCGCACGCCCGGCACCAGGCCCTGCTCCGCCAGGTACCGCAGCCGCGCGGGATCGTCGTCTTCGACCTGGCGCACCTCGACGACGGCGCCCACCGGCGCGTCGGCCAGCGAGACCAGCTCCACCTCTTCGATCTCGCCGTCGGCCGTGGGAATCGGCGCGCCGTGCGGATCGTACGGCGGGTCGCCCAGGGCCCCCGCCATCCGCTCGATGAGCGTGTCGGACACGGCGTGCTCCAGCCGCTCCGCTTCTTCATGCACGGAGTCCCAGTCGTAGCCCAGGTGACGCATGAGATAGACCTCGAGAATGCGGTGCCGGCGAATCATCCTGAGCGCGGCCACCCGCCCCTGCGGCGTGAGCTGCACGCCGCGGTACGGCACGTGCTCGATGAGCCCCGCCTCCGACAGGCGCTTCACCATCCCGCTCACCGATGGCGGCGCGACCGCCAGCATTTGGGCCATGTCCGACGTAGCCGCAAACCCGCCCTCGCTGGTCAGGTGGTAGATGGTCTTGAGATAGTCCTCGACCGACCGGCTCAACGGCGACGGGGCTTCTCGCAACGCGGCGTGCATGCGTCTCCCTGCCGGATAGGCGTGGAAAGGACGAACCTTCAGCCGTCGGCTATCAGCGTTCAGCGACTACTCTTAGGAAGGGCGACGGCGGCGCATTAGGGTATACTAATTTATCAATGCTGTCAAGCGAAGATGTAAGTTCCATGCAGCTAATCAGTTGCGCGGGACACCAGCTCGAGAAACGGCGTGAGGATCCGCTCGGTCATCCCCCAGATGATCCAATCGCCCAGCACGTAGGCGGGCAGGGTGTGCTCCGCGCCGCGCACCGCGATCGTGACGTCGCGCTGGACGCCGGGCTCGAGCAGGCGCCGGAGTGGCACCCAGAACACGCCCTGCACCTCGTCGCTGAGCGTGAGGGAGGGCCGCGCGGAGAGGGCGAACACGAACGGGCGGACGTAGACGGCGGGCAGCACGGGGGTGCGGGGGCGCATGTCGGAGAGCACGCCGAGCCGCTCGGCGGCGGCGAGATCGACGCCGACCTCCTCCCGCGTCTCGCGCATCGCGGTGGCGAGCAGATCCGCGTCCCCGGGCTCGCGCCGGCCGCCGGGAAACGCCACGTGGCCCGACCAGGGGTCGCCCGGGCGGTCGGCGCGGTGAATGAACAGCGCCTCCGCGCCGTCCGGTCCCTCGGTGAGAATCAGCGCGACCGCCGCGGGCCGCGCCCCGGGCTCGTCGTCGGGCCGGGGGCGATACCGGGCCAGGGCGCGGCGCACGTG
>JBOHSV010000340.1:0-5692 GCA_050921735.1 Gemmatimonadales bacterium
ACGTAGTGCTCGCTCCGGACTTCACGCGGACGCGGACGATCTACTTGAGTTTCGCCGAGCCGGGCACGCTCGGCGCCGCCGGCACGGCGGTGGCGCGCGCCCGGCTGGGGGACGGACGGCTGGAAGACGTCCGCGTCATCTTTCGCCAGGAGCCCAAGCGCCGGGCGGGCCAGCACTTCGGCTCCCGGCTGGTCTTCGCCCGCGACGGGAATCTGTTTGTCACGACCGGCGATCGCGGTGGCCGCGAGGGCGCGCAGGACCTCTCGCTCCCGATCGGGAAGGTGCTCCGCCTCGAGCCGGACGGCGCGGCGCCGCCCGACAACCCCTTCGCCGGGCGCGAAGGTGCGCGGCTGGACGTCTGGTCCTACGGCCATCGCAACATCCAGGGGGCGGCCCTGCACCCCGAGACAGGGGAGCTCTGGACGGCGGAGCACGGGGCGATGGGCGGCGACGAGGTCAACGCCCCGAAGCCGGGCCGCAACTACGGCTGGCCCGTCATCACCTATGGTCGCGACTACGGGGGCGCCCGCATCGGCGAGGGGACCGCCAGGCCGGGCATGGAGCAGCCGGTCCACTACTGGGACCCCTCGATTGCGCCCAGCGGAATGGCGTTCTACAGCGGCGACCGCTTCCCCGCGTGGCGCGGGAACCTGCTCGTGGGGTCGCTCAAGTTCGGGGTGGTGGCGCGCCTGGAGCTGGACGGCGAGCGGGTGACGGCCGAGGAGCGATTGCTGCAGGGCCTGCGGGACCGCGTGCGCGACGTGCGCCAGGGGCCCGACGGCTACCTGTATCTCGTCACGGACGAGGGCGACGGGCGGATTCTGCGGGTCGAGCCGGCGCGGTAGCGGGGCGCCACCGCGCCGGCCCGCGGTCTCAGTGCGTCGTCAGCAGGCCCAGCTCCCGCTCGATGTTGAACGTCGGACTGTACACGAACTCCGGGTCTCCTTCGACGCTGCCACCCCACAGGATGCCGAACAGGATGACTTTGCCACTGCCCGCGTTGCCCCTGCGATTGGTCGAGCCAAAGACCGGGGAGCCGCTGTCGCCGCCGGCTGAACCGGCCGCCACGAACGCCTGGCAGCGCCTTACGAATACGCCGCCGATGGCGATCACGTTCACGCAGGTGGCGGTGATCTCGCCGCCGGTCCACCCCGTGGTCCGGCCGACCTTGTTCGCCGTCTCACCCAGCACCGCGAACGGTTGCTCGTCCACGATCTCGAAGGTCGGCCTCTTCGGGTCGACGTCGAGCGTGCCCTGCACCGGGTCGAAGGCGGCCGGTCGGGCGATCCGGCCCAGCTCGAACGGGACGCCCTCGGCGTACTCGGCGCGCGAGGCGTCGGACCAGCGACACGGCAGCGCCAGCGGGCAGTCGGCACTGACTGTCATCGCGGGATCGTCGGCCTCCGTGCCGATGAAGTTCTCCTCGATGAAGGTGACGCCGCCGCGCAGCGGCTGATAGTAGTTCGTCGGATTCGCGGCCCCGTCGCCCTCGGTGTTCGAGCAGTGGGAATTGGTGACAAACGAGGCGTTCGGGGCGAAAGGCGGCCCCTCGGGAATCGCATTGAACCCCAGGGTGCACAGCAGGGTCACGGCGCTGGGCGTCGCGAAGAAGTTGATCTGGTACCCGCCTGGTACCGGGCGGACCCGATCCTGGAGGGTGTTCCGCAGTTCCACGGCGGCAACTTGCTGGACGACGTAGGCGTCGCTCGGCACGCCCGCGCCCGCAACCGCCGCGGCCATGGCGGCGACAGCAGACCCGTCCACGCCGCCGAACCGCAGGCGGTTGTGCCCCTCGTCGAGATCGGAGAGCACGGCTCCAGACACCGAGAGCGCCGCCGGCCACGCTGCCTCGTGCCATGCGTCGAGTTCCAGGTAGTCGTACCGCGCCTGGCGCACGACGAGATCGGCGCTCGTAAAGCCGCGGGTCGAAAGGAACGCGCCCAGGGCCTGCTCGGCCGCGGGCCGCTGGGCCGGGTCGGTCAAATAGACCGTAGGCGCCCCGCCCGCGAGGAAGTACCCCCCAAACCCGGGCACGACCCGCGCGACGGCCTTCTGGTCGGGCGTCGGGTCCTGGGCGACATCGGCCAGCGTGCTGGCCTGGGGACGGAACGGCGAAGTGACGGGTGGGGTGGTGGCATCGTGACAGGCGCCGGTCGCGACAGCGGCGGCCAGCAGCAGGGAGCCGAATCGGCTCCGGGGTACGGCGACGGCCATGGAGGCACCTCCGGTTGCTTCAGGGAACGCAACGCCAGCCGTGAACGGCTGTTCTCCCCAGCAAGGAGCGTGCGCCCGCGCAACACCAGGACGTCCGGGGTCGCCGGACGTTCGGCGCGGCGCAGGCACCACGACCTGTGGCGTCCGCACGACGAGTCAGGTCAGGCGGCCGGGGGGCGCGTGTCGAGCAGCGCGGCGATCAGCCCGAGCAGTTCGGCGGGCTCGAACGGCTTGGTGAGGAAGCGATCGGCGCCCAGGGCGAGCGCGTACTGCTTGACGTCGAGGGGGCCGGCCTTGGTCGAGCCCGACATCCCGACGATCTTCACGTCCGGCCAGTCCTGGCGCAGCCGGCCGATCGTCTGGAGGCCTCCCTGCCCCGGCATGAAGATGTCCACGACCACGACGTCGGCCGGCTCGCGCTGGAACGCGCGGATGCCATCGTCGCCGTGTGCGGCTTGCCGGACGTGGTGGCCGGCGAGCTCCAGGTGCTTCGCCAGGGCCTGACGGAGCGAGACGTCGTCGTCAACGATCAGCACCCGCGCCATGCTATCCCCTCGGATGAAACCGCTTGTGCACCGACCGCAGGTAGTCGCGGTCCACGTGCGTGTAGAGCTGCGTGGTCGACAGATCCGCGTGCCCGAGCATCTCCTGCACCGCCCGCAGATCCGCCCCGCCCTCGAGCAGGTGGGTCGCGAACGTGTGCCGCAGCGTGTGCGGCGTCACCCGCTTGGTGATCCCCGCCCGCCGGGCCGTCGCCTTGATGATACCCCAGGCGCCCACCCGCGTGAGCGGGGTGCCCCGGGCGTTGAGGAACAACACGCCCCTGCCCTGGCCCCGGTCGAGGGCCGGGCGGATCTCGCGGGCGTACAGGGCCACCGCGCCCAGTGCCCGGCGTCCGACGGGCACGAGGCGCTGCTTCGCCCCCTTGCCGAACACGCGCGCCACCCCGTCCTCGAACAGGATGTCCTGCAAGGTGACGGACACGAGCTCGGACACCCGCATGCCGGTGGCGTAGGCGAGCTCGAGCAGAGCGCGATCGCGTACCGCCAGGGGCTCGTCGGTGTTGGGCGCGCCCAGGAGCCGCTCGACCTCGGCCAGGGACAGCACGTCGGGAAGGGTGCGCCACTGCTTGGGGGACTCCAGGCGCTCCGTGGGATCCCGCGCCACGTGCCCCTCGCCCACCAGGAAGCGGAAGTAGGTGCGGAGCGCGGACACCTGGCGGCGGATGGTCGCGGGCGCCAGGCCGAGGTCCTTGAGGGTGTAGATGAAATCCCGGAGGTGGGCCGCGGTGAGCCTCGCCGGGTCGCGCAGCGTCTGGCCCCAGGCCCACAGTCCGAGGCGGCTCGCGTCGCGCAGATAACTCTCGACGGTGTGGCGGCTCGTGCCGGCCTCGAGCGCGAGGAAGTCGCGGAACTGCTCGAGTCGGTAGGCGCGGCCTACCGCATCCGGCGCACGATCCATATCGCGATGACGGCGGCCAGGGCGGCGCCGAGCACGAGGAACACGGTGTTGACGCGGTGCAGGGCCCGCAGGACGTCGTCCAGATTGGTGGCGAGGGCGGTGACGAGGCCGATCAGCGCGCCGTAGTAGGATGCCGACGCGAGCGCCAGCGGGATGAGTGCGCGCGGCGGGGAGAGCCGGACGAGACCGGCGAACGGCATGACCATCCCCCGCCACACCGGCAGCAGGCGCGCCACGAAGATCCCGTAGGTGCCGTGGCGGATGTATTCCCGCTCAATGCGTTCGAGCGTGTGCTCGGACAGCAGGCGGCGGCCCAGCGGTCCGCGGAAGAACCCCGGGCCGTAGCGGCGCGCCAGGCCGTACACGGCGGCGCCGGAGCCCACGTTCGCCGCCCAGGTCAGCGCGAACACCACCCAGGGATTCATCAACCCCCGGCCCGCCAGAAAGGCGCCCAGCCCCACGGCGGTATCGGCCGGCACCGGCGGGAAGAAGTTCTCCAGGGCGGCGAACGCGGTGATGAGCCCGTACAGCGGACCCGGCGGCAGGGACTCGAGGAACGTGACGACGTCGGGGCTCACTCCAGCACCGCCACGGCGATGACCGCGACGCCCTCGCCGCGCCCGATCCACCCCATGCCTTCGTTCGTCTTGGCCTTCACCGAGACCTGGGCGGCCGGAACCAGCAGCGCGTCGGAGAGGCGCTCTTCCATGGTGGGAATGTGGGGCCCGAGGTGCGGCTCCTCGGCGATGACGGTGACGTCGGCCTGCACGAACTGGTACCCGGCGGCGCGCACCCGGATGTACGCCTTGTGCAGGAGGTCGAGCGAGTTCGCGTGGCGCCACTCGGGGTCGGTGGGAGGAAACAGCCGCCCGATGTCGCCGAGGGCGGCGGCGCCGAGCAAGGCGTCGGTCAGCGCGTGGGCGACGGCGTCGGCGTCGGAATGACCGTCCAGGCCCCGCTCGTGCGGGATCTCGACGCCGCCGAGGATGAGCTTCCGCCCCTCGGCGAACCGATGGGAGTCGTAGCCGATCCCGACGCGCATGTCAGGGGCGCCGGAGGATCCGGATCGCCAGGTGCGCGGCGTTCTTCGCGTTGTCCACGCCCACCGTCGCCACCGGCACGCCGGGCGGCACCTGCACCGTCGCGAGCAGCGCGTCGAGGCCGTGCAGCGGGCCCACGGCGAAGGGGACGCCGATCACGGGCAGGTCGGTGAGCGAGGCGGCATAGCCGGGGAGCGCGGCGGAGAGCCCCGCGCCGGCGATGACGATCTTGAATCCCTTGGCCCGCGCCGTCTTCACCAGCTCGGCGGTCTGGTCCGGCTGGCGGTGGGCGGACGAGACGTGCAACTCGTAGGACACGCCCGCCTGCGCGAGCACTTCGACCGCGGGCTCGATGCGGGGCGTGTCGCTGTCCGAGCCGACCACAATGAGCACGTCCGGCATGTCAGGCGGCGTCTTCGAGGAGCGTGTAGTCCTGACGCCGCCGCTTGGGCGTGTACCCCGCGTCGGCGATGAGGCGTCGCATTTCCTCGAGCGTCATCCGGTAGGTCGTTCCGGCGGCGGAGACCACGTTCTCTTCCATCATGAGCGAGCCGAAGTCGTTCGCGCCGAACCGCAGCGCGATCTGGCCGATCTTCGGTCCCATGGTCACCCATGAGGCCTGGATGTTCGGGACGTTGTCCAGCACGATGCGCGCGATGGCCTGCGTCCGGAGGTAGGTCGCCGCGTCCGTCTTGGGGGTATCCTCCATCTCGGTGTGCTCGGGCTGGAGCGGCCAGGTGATGAATGCCGTGAACCCGCGGGTGCGCGCCTGGACCTCCTTCACGCGGAACAGGTGCTCGATGCGGTCGGCGGGCGTCTCGCCGAGGCCGTACATCATCGTCACGGACGTCTTCAACCCCTGGCGGTGCGCGATCTCCATGACCTCGAGCCAGCGGTCCGCGCCCGCCTTCTTGCGGGCGACGCGGTCGCGGATCTCCTGCACCAGGATCTCGCCGCCGCCGCCCGGGATCGAGTCG
>JBOHSV010000341.1:0-2086 GCA_050921735.1 Gemmatimonadales bacterium
CGCCGACCGGGTCGTGTATTACCGGGCGGGAAACATGGGGCGGGGGCGGGGGAAGGGGCCGATCCGGACGCTGATCATCCGGCGGGTCGAAAGCCGCATCGTGTTCGTTAACGTCCCCGATGTCGTACTGGTGGATATCGACGTTCGCTTACGACTGTAGGACGTCACGCAAAGGCGTCGCGCGACGACGTCACGCAGAACCGTACCGGCCGCCGGGAGCAGAGCTCGGCGGCCGGTTTGCGTCTGGGTCTTGAACTCCGGCGAGGATCGCGTTAGGATGCGTACCTAGTAATACTCAGTATGAGGAAGACATGACGCTGGCTCGGATCTCGATCACCCTGCCCCGTGACGTGCTGGCCGCAGCCGACCGGCGGGCGAAGGAGCTGGACCGGTCGCGCAGCTGGGTGGTGGCGGAGGCGTTGCGACAGTGGCTCGCCACCGGGGGCGCGCGCGCGGTGCGAGAGCCCCCGTCGCCGCCGTACGTACCCGGCCTGGGACCGTCCCGGCTGGCCCAGCTCGAGGCCGATCTGCGCCTCACGCCCGAGGAGCGGGTGCGGGCCGCCGAGGAGACGGCCAGGCTGGGTGAGGTCGTGGCCGGGGCGCGGCGGCGTCCGGCCGGTCTGCTGTTTTTCGACCGGTACGAGGACTACCTGGAGTGGAAACGTCGCGAGGACGTCGGATTGTGAAGCCCCACAGAACGCGCGCGGCCGAGGTGTGCGCTCGACTCAACGAGCACGGGGCGAAGTACGTCGTGGTGGGGGCGACGGCGCTTCAGCTTTGGGGCACGACGCGCGCCACGCGGGACATCGACATCCTGATCGAACCGTCCGTGGAGAACGCGCGGCGCGTGCTCGCGGCGCTGAGCGAGACCGGGTTCGGGCTCGCCAAGGAGTGGCTCGGGGAGGAGGTGGCGAAGCGGCCGGTCACGATCATCGGCGATTCGCCGCGGGTGGACATCCTGACGGTGGCGTGGAGCGTGCATTATCGCGAGGCGGCGCCCGCGGCGACCGTGTTCGAGATCGAGGGCGTGAAGATCCCCACGGCGTCGATCGAGCACCTGATCGAGTCGAAGCGGACGGGGCGGCTCCAGGATGCGGCGGATATCGAGGTGCTGGAGGAGATCAGGCGGCTGCGGAAAGGACCCGGCGGCAGCTGATCGCGACCGGCTGTCCTGGAAATGTCTTGTCAGTGTGTCTATTGCTGACTATAATGGTCATATGGAAATGACCACGATATCTCAGCTGAAGGCTCGCCTGAGCGCCTACCTCAAGAAAGTGCGCGCAGGCCAGTCCATTCTGATTCTGGACCGCGACGAGCCGGTGGCGCGGCTCGAGCGGGTGGGCCCGGGTGACCAAGGCCCCGGGGCCGGTGATGATCGGCTGAACCGGCTGGAGCGGGCGGGCTTGTTGCGGCGTGCCACCCGGCCGCTCTCGATCGAGGCCCTGCGCGCGGGAGCCCCGCGCCCCACGGCGAGTGTGGTGGAGGCTCTGCTGGAAGATCGCCGCCGCGGCCGATGAGGTTCTGGGACAGCTCGGCACTCGTACCGCTGGTGCTGGTCGACCAGAGTCGTGACGAGCTGCTGGCGCTGCTCGAACAGGATCCCGCCATCCTCGCGTGGTGGGGGACGCGAGTCGAGTGCACGGCGGCGGTGGCGCGTCGAGAGCGGGAGGGGGCCCTAACGGTGGCGGATGCGGGCGCGGCGCTCGAGCGGCTGCGAGCGCTGGCGGCTCAGTGGCAGGAAATCCTTCCGGCGGATGTGGTGCGCCGCGGTGCCGAGCGGCTGCTCCGGGTGCATCCACTCCGCTCCGCCGACAGCCTTCAACTCGCGGCCGCGATCGTGGCTGCGGAGCACGAACCCGCGACGCTCGAGTTCGTGAGCCTGGACGAGCGCCTCAACGAGGCGGCGGGGCGGGAGGAGTTTCCGGTGCGTTCGTTGTAGCGGGCCCGTGGCGAGGCGGCCGGTCAGAGACCACCGAGCTCCTTGACGGGTCCCGCTGCGCCCCCCGTCACGCCACTGCCGGCGGCGTCACCTCCGCGGACGTCTCGCTCGCCCGCTCCTGACGCTGCTCGGCCTCCCCCAACCGGA
>JBOHSV010000342.1:0-1602 GCA_050921735.1 Gemmatimonadales bacterium
GATCACGACGATGCGGTCGCCCGCGGGCGACCACGCCGGCGACTGGTAGACGGCGGGCACCGTGGTCAGCCGGGACGGCCGGCCGCGGCCGTCGGCGCGGGTCTTCCACACGTGCCCGCCGCCGGGCGCCCAGGTGACGAACGCGAGCCACTGCCCGTCGCGCGACCAGGCGGGCTGGGCCTCGGTGTCGTCGGCCGTCCTGATCCGACGGGGCGTCCCGTCAGGCCAGTCCATCACGTACAGCCGGTCCAGCGCCGTGAACGCCAGCCGGCGCCCGTCGGGCGAGGGGACGGCGTCGCGGATCTGCCGCACGCCGAACTCGGCCGAATCCGCGATGCGGTAGTCGAACGACAGCGCGGGCCCCACGCCGAGCTCCTCGTCCACCGCGAACGGCACCGGGATGGGATCGCCCCCCGCGATGGGCACGCGCCAGATCTTGCCCCCGAACGAGGCGACGAGCTCCTTCGAATCGGGCGTGAACGACATCCCGGGGAGGACGTCGCGATCCGCGATGGACTCCTGATCGTCGCGCTGCACGGGGTAGACCAGCCAGCGCTCGTCGCCGGTCTCGAGGTTGCGGAGACGGAGACCCGTCTGCGCCTCGTGCCGCGTGCCGTACACCAGCCACCGGCCGTCGGGCGAGAGCGTGGGCCGGAACGCCGAGCCGTAGCGGAACGTGCGCCCGTAGTCCCGTCCGGTCTCGCGATCGTAGAACGCCACCTGATACTGGGGGAAGCGCGCGTTGTACTGCCAGCTGCCCTGCCGCCGGGCGTACCAGATGTAGCGTCCGTCGGGCGAGACGGCCGCGCCCACCGTCTTGAGATTCTGAGGCTGCTTGTGCAGCTGGAACCCCGAGCCGCCGTCCACGTGCCCGATCCACAGCTTCACCGCGCCGAGCCGCGTCTCCCCTTTGGACGCCACGACGTACTGCCCGTCGGGTGTCCAGTCGGGCGAGATCCACATGGTGCCGTTGCCCTTGGTGATCTGGCTGGTGTCGCCGGTCGCGACGTCGAGCGTCCACAGGTTCTCCCCGCCCGAGCGGTCGGACAGGAACAGGATCTTCCGGCCGTCGGGGCTGTAGCGCGGCTGGCCGTCGAACGCCAGCCCGCGCGTGATGCGCGTCGCCGGCCCGCCCGCGAGCCGGACCGTGTAGAGATCGCCCAGCAGATCGAACACGATCGTCTGGCCGTCGGGGCTCACGTCGAGCGAGATCCAGGAACCCTCATTGGTGGTGAGCCGGATCGTCCGCTCCGCCACGAGCGGCAGGTTCTTGTTCTCGGCCTTCTTGGTGGTGTCGGCGGTGGCGGTATCCTGCTGCGCGGCGACGGCGGGTACGACGACGCCCGCCACGACGAGGGCGGGCAGAAAACGGACGAGGCGAGACATGGGGGCGCACCTCCGGCGCGATTGAGGCCACGAACGACGGCAGGGGCGAAAAAGATGCGCGCCGCCGGGCCGGTGCGCTACCCGCGGCCCGGCGCGACTGGCGGGGAACCGCGGCGCGCCGCACATTCCCCGCCATGATCGCGCCTGAGCGGGACCAGCGCGCCCTGGAGGATCGCCGCGCGGGCGAAGAGCGGCGCGCGCGGGACGCGCCCGTTC
>JBOHSV010000343.1:0-1672 GCA_050921735.1 Gemmatimonadales bacterium
GACCACGAGCTCCGCCGCCTCGTACCGCGCCAGGGCCGCCTCGAGGTCCTCGGGCGGGACCGTCTCGAGCGCGAACTCGCCGGTCGTCAGATCGAGCGCGGCCAGGCCGGCGGCCGGGCCCCGGGCATCCAGCGCCACCAGGAAATTGTTGCGGTTGCGCTCGAGCCAGTCGTCCGCCAGCACCGTGCCGGGCGTCACGGTCTCGATGACCTCGCGCCGCACCAGCCCCCGGGCCAGCTTCGGGTCCTCCACCTGCTCGCAGATGGCGACCCGGTGGCCCTTGGCCAGGAGTCGGCGCAGGTACTCGGTCACGGCCCGGACGGGGACGCCGGCGAGCGGGACCTCCGCGGCGCCGCCGTTGTTGCGGCTGGTGAGGGTGAGCCCCAGCTCCCGCGCGGCGAGCTTGGCATCGTCCTCGAACATCTCGTAGAAGTCGCCCATGCGGAACAGCAGGATCGCGCCGGGGTGCCGCGCTTTGATCTCGCGGTACTGCTGCATCAGCGGCGTGTCGGCCACGACGCGCGGCGTCATGGCTCCTCGACGATGAACGGTTGCCCGCCCAGCCGGGTGCGGAGCCGCGCCCGCGCGCGGTCGGCCTCGGCGCGGGACGGGTAGGGCCCCACCCGCACCTTGAAGAACCCCGTGGTGTCGCGCACCACGTGCGCCGTGAAACCCATGACCTTGAGGCGCGTGAGCATCTCGTCCACCGGCTGCGGGGTACGAACCGCGAGCACCTGCACCGAGAACCCGCGGGGCGCGACCGGGCGGGCCGTGTCGGGCGCCGGCGCCCGCGCCGCCACCGGGCAGCGGGCCGAGTAGAACTCGGCCTGGTTCTTCAGCTCGACGTCGTCACCGGCGGCGTCCAGCGCCCCGCGGATCAGCGCGCACCCGCTGGCCTCGTCGCCCAGCTGAAAGTAGGCGCGCGCCGCCCCGAACTCGGCCCGCGGCTTGAGCGGTGAGTCGGGATAATCGCGCCGCAGCCGCTCCGCCGACTGCACCGTGGACGCATGATCGCCCTGGGCGAAGGAGAACTGGGTGAGCCGCAGGAGAGCGTCGTCGGCCCACGGCGAGTGCCCGTACTCTACCACCACGCGCTGCAGATTGGTCGTGATGGTGCGGGTGTCCAGCCCCAGGACGCCCGCGGTATACAGCGCCTCGGGATACACCGAGTCGGTGGGCGCGAGCGAGGAAACCAGGCGGTTGACGATCGCCCGGGCGGAATCGTGCCGGCCGGCCTGGGCGAGCCGAACGGCGTCGACCAGGCGGGGGTCCGATTGGGCGGATAGGCGGATGGGCGGACAGACGGACAGCAGGACGGCGAGTCCACCGATCGCCCATCCGCCCATCCGACGATCGGACCATCCGCCCATCATGCCGCCTCCCGCGCGGGCAGGGTGAGGGCCAGCACCAGCTGGGTCAGGATGCCGGGATCGTCGCTGACCGTGCCGCTCTTCAGCGCGCGGTCGGCGTCGAGGGTGCGCCGGATGGCGCGAGACAGCTCGGCGGGGGCCCAGCGGGCGCCCCAGCGCGCCCACCGCGCGGCCTCGTCCTTCCAGCTCCGCAGGGCGTAGGGGCGCGCGGCCAGCAGGTGGCGAAACAGCACGTCGGGGAGCCGGCGGGCGGTCGTGCCGGCGTCGAGCTCGGCGCGGGCCAGCGCCGTGCCGATCAGCGC
>JBOHSV010000344.1:0-7049 GCA_050921735.1 Gemmatimonadales bacterium
CGTCGCCACCGGCCGCGATCTGGTCCTCGGCTGCGGCTACCACGGCTGGCACGACTGGTGCCAGGGCGGGGGCGTCGAGGGGGTTCCCCAGGGCACCCGCGCGCTGTTCGCCGAGCTGCCCTACAACGATGCCGAGCGGACGCGCGAGCTGATCCGGGAGCGTGCGGACCGCCTGGCCGCCGTGGTGATCGAGCCCGTGATCGTCGCCGAGCCGACCCGCGAGTGGCTCGAGGTCGTGCGCGCGGAGACGACGCGCGCGGGTGCGGTGCTGGTGTTCGACGAGATCAAGACCGCGTTTCGGATCGCGGTGGGCGGGGCGGCGGAGCGCTACGGCGTCGTGCCCGATCTCGTGGCACTGGGCAAGGCGATGGCCAACGGGTTCCCGCTCGCGGCGGTGGGCGGGCGCGCCGACCTGATGGCCGGGGTGAGCCGGACGTGGATCTCGTCAACGCTCGCGACCGAATCGGTGGCGCTGGCCGCCGCGCGGGCCACGCTCGAGGTCTTCGAGCGGGACGCGGTGTGCGACCACCTGCACGGCGTCGGGACGGTGCTGCTCCACGGCCTGCACCGGCTGCATCACGAGCATCCCGACGTCATTGCGGGCGTGGCCGGGATTGCGGAGATGTGCTTCTTGCACTACGCCACCGAAGAGGTGTCGCGCGCGGTGGCGGCGGGGTGCGCGCGCCGCGGCGTCTTGTGGAAGCGGACGGCCTACAACTTCGTGTCCCTGGCGCACGACGAGGGGACCGTGAACGACACCCTCGGCGTGCTGGGGGAGGTGGTCGGCCAGACGGCCCGTGCCCGCTGAGGCCTACCGCCCCCCCTGTGGCAGGAACGCCACGCCCACCGCCTGCATCACCAGACCGAGCACCATGGCCGCCACCGCGGTCACCACCGCGTAGCCGGCCACGCGGTCGGGCGGCGACTTCATGACCGGCGTGAGACCCGCGTACAGCACATAGAGGCTGTACAGGCCCAGCAGCTGCAACCAGCTCCCGCCGGGCACGGCCACGAAGACCCCCGCCAGCCAGGCCGGGGTCCACCCGTAGGCGGCCACTTTGACGGCCTGCACCGCGTTTCTGGTGCCGCCGAACGTGTCCGCCATGGCGTTGATGACCATGGCCAGCACCCACACGCCCACCAGGCTCAACACATAGTGCGCGACGCCGGCCTTGGCCGCGGTCTCCCACGGTACCTTGATCCGGCCGAACATGGTCGTCATGCCGAACAGGCCGTACCCGAGGACCAGGGCGACCGCCGGCACGGCGGCGAGCCGCAGCACGTACGACCGGTAGATCGCGCCGGAGGTCGTGAACTCGCCGGCGATCCTCTCCCACGTCGCGCCCGGCTGGAACAGGATGCCCTTGACCCGGTCGAGCATCGGCGACGGGCGCCCCGGCGGGGCGGCCACCCGGGGTTTGGGCGGTGGATTCGGGCGCGGGGGCGGAGGCGGGTTTGGTCTCCGCGGGGGCGGCGGCGTCGGCATCGCGAGCCTCGATGAGGTCGGTCGGGAACCAAGATAGGAGCTGGCTCGCCGGGCGCCAGTGATGAGCCGCACGATACCCCTGGCGGCGCGCAACGGGCAACGCGCAACTCCTTATCTTTTCACCGTGCTCATCGACGTGCACGCGCATTTCTTCCACGGCCGCACCCCCCGCGCCGACTGGCGCGAGCGCAACGCCAGCCGCCTGCGGGCCGGGGAGCGGATCGGGATCACCGTGCACGTGGCCTCCATCCTCGGCACGTGGGGGCTGAACTCCCCCGTCTACTTCCCCTCGCCCGCCGACGTGACGCTGGGGAACGGCGCCCTGCTCGCCCTCCAGCGCGAGCACCCCGAGCGGATCCGGGGGTACGCGTGCGTGAACCCGAACTACGGCGAACATGCGCTCGGGGAGATCGACCGCTGCCTCGCGGCCGGCCTCGTCGGGATCAAGCTCGCGGCCAGCCGCCGGGCGGACGACCCGCTGCTGGATCCGATCTGTCGCGTGGCCGCCGAGCGCCAGGTCCCCGTCCTCCATCACGTGTGGCAGCACCGCCGCCGCGACCACCCCGGCCAGGAGGCTTCGGACGCCGTGGAGCTGTGCGCCCTCGCCGCCCGGCATCCCGAGGTGCACCTGATTCTCGCGCACATCGCCGGCGGCGGGGACTGGGAGCACTCCCTCGCGGCGCTCCGCGACCAGCCCAACGTGCTCGTGGATCTCTCGGGAAGCGGCGTGGACGGCGGCATGCTCGAGGCGTGTATCGAGGCGGTCGGGCCCGGCCGGCTGCTCTGGGGATGCGACCTGACGATGGATACCGGGTGGGCCAAGCTGCGGCATCTCGAGCGCCTCCTCCGGCCCGACGAGCTGGACCTGGTGAAGTGGAAGAACGCCGCCCGGATCTTCCCCCGCGGGGCGTTCCCCGGCGACTGATGCGGATCGACGCCAACACGTTCCTCGGCGCCTACCCGTACCGCCGCGTGCCCGGCACGTCGCCTGAAGCGCTGCTCCACGCCATGGACCGGGCGGCGATCGACGAGGCGTGGGTCTCGCACCTGCCGAGCGTGTTCTGGAAAGACCCGGCGGACGGCAACGCCTGGCTGTGGCAGACGGCGCAGGTGCACCCCCGGTTCAAGGCCGTGCCCGCAGTGCATCCGGGCGTGGATGGCTGGGAGGCGGTGCTGTCGGACGCCGCGAGCCGGGGGGCTCCGGCGGTGCGCTGCGATCCCACCTACTGCGGTCTCGACCCGGCCGGATCCGAGATGCGGGTCCTGGCGGCCGCCTGCGGGTCCGCGGGCGTGCCGTTGGTGATGGCGGTGCGGCTCGAGGACGGCCGCCAACGCCACCCGCGCGACACGGCGCTCGAGCTGCCCGCCGCGGCGGTCCGGGCGCTGGTGCGGGGCGACGAGGACATCCGGCTCGTGATCACGCACGCCGACCGTGAGCTCATCGAGGAGGTGCACTTCGGCTCGACGCCCGCCGAGGCGCGCCGCATCTGGTGGGACATATCGTGGATCTGGGGCCCGCCCGAGGATCACCTGGCGCTGCTGCTCGAGACCGTCGGGGTCGAGCGGTTCGTGTTCGGCACCGGCCAGCCGCTACGGATTCCCGAGGCGGCCGTGGCCAAGCTCGACCTCCTGGACCTGACGGCGGACCAGCGCGCCGCGATCGAGTGCGGCAACGTCCGTGACCGCCTGCTCGCCTGACCGCGTGACCGCCCTCGCCGCCCGTCTCACGTGGGGTCTCGTCCCCGCCGTGCCCGTGCCGTTTCGCGGGCGCGAGATCGCCGCGGATGCCCAGCGCTCCTACGCCCGCTGGATGGCCGCGCAGCCCGTCGCGGGCGTGGCCGTATGGGCGCACACCGGCCGCGGCCCGCATCTGTCCGAGGCACAGCGCCAGGCCGTCCTCGCCGCGTGGCGTGAGGCCCTTGCCGATCGACCGATCGTCGCCGGGGCGACGTCGCCCGAGATGGCGCGCTCGGCTCTGGCTGGCGGGGCGGACGCGGTGCTCGCGTTCCCGCGGACGGATGATGCCGTCGGCTATCACGAAGCCCTGGGCCGAGAGCTGCCGGTCATCGCGTTCTTTCTCTACGAAGCCGCGGGCGGCGCGCCGTACGACGACGCGACCCTGCGGGCCATCCTCGGACTGCCCGCGGTGATCGGCATCAAGGTGGCGACGCTCGACTCCGTCGTCACCTTTCAGCGCATCGCGGCCATCGCGCGGGACTTCCCCGACAAGCTCCTGATCACCGGCGAAGACCGGTTCCTGGGCTACTCGTTGATGCTGGGCGCCCGGGCCGCGCTCGTCGGCATGGGCGCGGCGCTCACGGACCTCCAGGTGCAGCTCATCCAGGCGCACCGCGACAGGGACTGGGTAACGTTTCTCCGCCTGACGTCTCTGTTCGACGCCGTGGGTTCGACGCTCTTCGACGTGCCCGTCGAGGGCTACGTCCGCCGGATGCTCTGGGCGCTGGCCGCTGACGGCGTGGTTCCCCCCGACGCCTGCGACGACCCTTGGGGGCCCCCGCTTTCGGCTGCCGAGCGCCGCGCGGTGGAGGGCGCGGTGCGCGAGGCGCGCCGGTAGGTGGCGGCGCGTCGGGTGATCGTGGTCGGGGCGGGAGCCTTCGGGGGCTGGACCGCCCTGTACCTCCGGCGCCGCGGTGCCCGGGTCACGCTACTCGACGCGTGGGGGCCCGGCAACGCCCGGGCGAGCTCGGGCGGCGAAACACGCGTGATCCGCGGCACCTACGGGCCCCGCGCGGTCTACACGCGCCTCGCCGCGCGCGCTCTCGGGTTGTGGCGCGAGCACGACCGCCGCTGGCAACGGCACCTGTACAGGCCCATCGGCGTCCTGTGGCTCGTCAGCCGCGACGATGAGTACGAGCGCGCGGCGCTCCCGATTCTGAGGGACGCGGGTCTCGCGTTCGAGGAGCTGACCGGCGCCGACCTGGGGCGCCGCTATCCGCAGATGAACGCCGATGGCGTCCGCTGGGCGATCCTGGAGCGCGAGGCCGGCTATCTCACCGCGCGGCTCGCCTGCCAGGCGGTGCTCGAGGCGTTCCGCGCGGAGGGCGGGGAATACCGGGAGATGGCGGCGCATCCGGGTCCGATCGCCGGCGGCGAGCTGCCGCACATCGCCCTCGCTGACGGCTCCGCGCTGACGGCCGACCGCTACGTCTTCGCCTGCGGTCCGTGGCTCGGCGGGCTGTTCCCGGACGTCGTGGGGGACCGGGTGCGGTCCACGCGCCAGGAGGTGCTCTTCTTCGGCACGCCCGCGGGCGACACCCGCTTCACCGAAGGCGCCCTGCCGGTCTGGGCCGACCATGGCGCCCGGTTCATGTACGGTATTCCCGGCAATCGGTGGCGCGGCTTCAAGGTCGCGGACGACACACGCGGTCCGGTCTTCGACCCGACCACCGGAGAGCGCGTGGCCAGCGCGGAGGCCATCAGCATCGCCCGGGAATACATCGCCCGCCGGTTTCCCGGGCTCCGTCGCGCGCCGCTGCTCGAGGCGCGCGTGTGCCAGTACGAGAACACGCCCGACGAAGGCTTCTTGATCGACCGCCACCCGGGGGCGGCGAACGCGTGGCTCGTGGGCGGCGGATCGGGACACGGGTTCAAGTTCGGACCGGCCCTCGGCGAGCTGGTCGCAAGGGCCGTGTTGGAGGACAACGACCCGGAGCCGCTGTTTCGGCTCGACCGGTTCTCGTGACCGATCCTCGCACCCGGCTGGCGCGCGATTTCGAGCGGTTCAAGCGCGGCCTGCCGCGCGACTTTCCCGCGCACGCGCGCGAAGCCTACGGCGTCGATCTCACGGCCCGCTATCTCGGCGAGACCATCCGGCATCCCATCGGGAAGGGATCGGGCCAGCTGTCGCTCAATCCGGCGCAGCTCGAGGCCGATGCCGCCGCGGGGCTCGCGTTCTCGGTGCTGAAGACCGTCATCGCGGAAGACCACACCGGCGCGCGCGCCATGGAGGCCTGGGCCATCCCCGAGAGCCGTATGACGGTCGAACGCCGCCGCGGCGGGTCCGGCGCCCTGGGGTGGACCGTCACCTGGAAGGGGCGCGGTTGGGATCGCACGCTTGACGACTACTGCGGTCTCGTGAGGGCCGGCCGCGACCTGACGCGTGCCGGAGCCCTGCTCGTGGCGCCGTCGGTCAAGTATCACCTGCCGGCCGCGGATCAACCGTTCTGCGAAGCGGAGTACCGGCACACGACCCGGGTGCTGGCCGCGGCGTGGGGCACGGGGCCGATGCTGCTGGAGAAGGACTTCTCGCCCACCCTCGCGGGCGACGAGCGGGCCGGCGACCGCGGCGCGGTGTTGCGGTGGTTGCGGGAGGTGCCGAACCTGGTGCGTGCCGCGTCGCCCGCGCCGGTCCGGCTCGCGGTCAAACTCATGAACGCGCGCTTCGACGACGGCTTCCAGGTCGAGATGATGCGCGCAGCCGTCGCGGGCGGCGCCGATGCCGTGGTCTGCTTCAACCGCCTGTTCGACTCCGACACGGGAGTGGCCTACGGTGGCTGGGACCTGAGCGACCGCAACCTGCGGGTGCTGGATCGGCTGCACGCCCTGACCCCGGGCGCCAGCCCGGGGTTCCCGACCCTCACCGGCACCGGCAACATCGGGACCGGCAAGATGGTGCTGGAGTATGCCCGGCGGGGCTGCGCCAGCGTGCAGCTGCACACCTTCTTTCAGCTCCCGCTCGGCGTGTATCCGGCGGAGCGCGGCTCGCGCACCGAGCGGGCCCTGCACGCGCTGGTGTTCGATCCGGCTGACGGCCTCGTGGCGGGGATGCTCGATCTCGAGGCGGCGGGGGCTCTGGAGCGCCGCGGCGGCGAGCTGCACTTTCTGGACGTCGGTCTGCATGCGCATTGAGCGGGTCGAGCTGTACGAGCTCGCGCTCCCCCTGCTCGAGCCGTTCGTCATTTCGGGCGGCGCCATCGGAGAGCGGCGCTCGCTCATCGTCGTGCTGCGCGATGCGGACGGCCACGTGGGCTACGGCGAGAGCCCGCCGTTCGACCTGCCGTTCTACTCGGAGGAGACGCTGGCCGGCGCCCGGGACCTGCTCGAGCGCGTCCTGGTTCCGCGACTCGTCGGACGCGAGTTCGCGGCGCCGGAGGCCGTGGACGCCGCGCTCCGTGTCGGCATCCGCGGCAATCCCTTCGCCCGCGCGGGGGCGGAGACCGCCGCCTGGGATCTCGAGGCGCACCGCCGCGGCACCGGCCTGGCCGCGCTGCTCGGCGAGCGGCTCGGCGTCACCCCCGCGGGCAGCGTGGACTGCGGGGTCGCGCTCGGCATTCCCGAGGACCGCCGTCCCGCATCGCTCACCCGCCGGGTGTACGAGATGCTCCAGCTCGGTTATCGGCGCGTGAAGATCAAGGTTGCGCCGGGCTGGTGCGCCGACGCCGTGCAGGCGGCGCGCGCCGCCATGAGCGGCTCGGACGTGCCGTTGACGGTCGATGCCAACGGCGCCTTCCGGTGGCCCGACGATCGCGCCGATCTCGAGGCGCTGGACGAGGCGGGCCTGCTCTACATCGAGCAGCCGCTCGCGCCGGACGAGCTCGTGGGG